>JBCDBE010000017.1:0-39970 GCA_039184365.1 Bacteroidota bacterium
AATCCAAGTCAATACTTCTTACATCATCTTCATTGATCGCTTCAATGCTTACATGACTTGGAGCAACCTTGGAAGCGATGTTTTGATACCCGTAATCCAACTTCAAAAATCGGTCTCTCTCAGGCTGGGAAATCTGCTGGCTCCTTACCCTGAAATTTTGAGGCTCCAGTGAAAATAGAATCTTGAACAATTCCCTTTCCTGCCTAGGTTTCAAGATATAACCTTCGTTCGCTATAAATGATGCGTATTTATCCTTGCGCAAATCCAAAACCGTGTTTCCAATAAGCACGTTCTGCACTTTTTGAAAATCCATTTCATAGCCCAAAAGATTACTGATAAATGCAAAATCCCCATCAAAATACTCCCCTTCCAGTTTGTTGTAAAAAGATACCCTTTCAGGGGTAATATAGGCCTTAAATATTCCTAATGGCGCACTCACCCAAATGGCCCTATCCTTTTCCATCCTGAGGCTTACCGTAACCCCTTGATCGGTAGCCCCGGATTTGTAATCGATCCTTACTTTTCCGCTCATGGTGTCAAAATCCAGGGAACTCATGTAATGGTTTTGAATGATTCTTCTTGTCCCCAAAGAGGCATCCACCTCACCGGCCACAACTGCTTTCTTGGCTTTGCAAGCGCTGAGGAGTACTACCATAATAAGGGTAAAGCGAAGCATAGTATTGGGGTTATAAAATCTTAATTTCATTAAAACCCAGGTTTTATCTTACTAAAATACTCATTGGCCTTAGAAGTATTTCCTACTGCCTTATAGGCTTTGGCCAGTTCTTTATAAAAGTCATTGGCCAATTGGTTCTCTTCAAAAAGGTACCCAAGACCTTCTTTCAATACCTCTAAGGCATCCGATGAACGATTCATTTGATTTAAGGCCAAACCACGATAGTAATAAAACTCAGGTTGTAAAGGAAACATCTCCAATGCCTCGTTGGCCTTTGCTTCAAGGCCTTGATAATTTTGGCCGTTAACCATTGCCTTTAAAGTATTCCGAAGGTTTTCAATCTCAAGATTTCCAGATGGGTCGTTGGAAGCAGTACCGCTTTCTACCTCAACAAGAGCTTCGGGTTTCTGGGTTTTATTAAGTGAATCATTTATTTTATCCGCTAAGTGCGAAAGTTCCCTGTTCTTGGTCAAACCCTTTAAAACAGCTTTGGCTTCCAAGTAATTCCCTTTGAGGAAATATATTTTGGCCAAGTTGCTTCGTAAGGTTGCATTTTGATATGGAATTGTACCTTCAAGGGTATTTAAGGGAATTCCTTGTTTGTCGGTAATGCTTACCAAATTATTCAAAAACCAGTAATTTCCTGGTTCCGAAATCAAAGCCTCCATAGCATATTGCTGCGCAGGGATATATCTTTTTTCCAAAAAATATACCTTGGCCAATTCATGGTCCAGTGCCGTATTTCCGGGTTGTAATTGCTTACATTCCAAAAGGAGGTTAATGGCCCGATCGTAGTTTTGAATCCCTTTTTGTTTCAAGGCTTCAAAAAACTTCTCCTGAAACTCATCGGTATATTCTTCCAGAAAAACTTCGGCACTTTCCTCTTCTTGAATGATGTTGGGGGTTTCTTGTGCAATACATTTTTGGGATGTCACGATGAACATCGTAAGAACTCCCATAAAAATTCCACCTTTAATCATTTCTGCCTCTCCCTGACCCTCTATTGTTTCCACTGTGCCCTGCACGGGCTGGAAGTGGGAATACACTATTCCAAAATCGAGTAATCCCCAATACTTATGGTTTCAAAATTACCATTATAACGTACATGGTTGCCAATCATGGCATTATCCAAATTAGCATTTTTAATCACGCTATTGCTTTGGATTAGGCTATTTTTAACGGTTGAGTTCTCTATGATGGTAGCTGCACCAACAGAGACATACGGTCCGATCGTGGTATTCCTTAACACCACATTTTCTCCAATAAAACAGGGATCTATGATATTGACATTCTCCTTCTCCACTGATTCCGCAATTAATGCCTCGCCATCATTTTCCAAAAAACCCAACATGCGCTGGTTGGTTTCTACGGTTACATTCTTATTGCCACAATCCATCCATTCATCTACTTTACCTGTTACAAAAACCTTACCATCTGCCATCATACGTTTAATACCATCATTGATTTGATATTCCCCACCATGGATGATGTTATTTTCTAAGACGAATTGTAACTCATTTCGCAACACTCCTATATCCTTAAAGTAATAAATGCCGATTACGGCTTGATCGCTCACAAACTCCTTTGGCTTTTCCACCAATTCTGTAATCTGGCCCTGTTCGTTAAGGTTGACCACACCATAGGCTTCTGGATTCTCCACTTTTTTCGTCCAGATAACACTATCCGCTTCTTTCTCCAGATTAAAATCGGCACGAATAAGTGTGTCTGCATATGCGATTACGGCAGGACCGGAGAGTGAAGGTTCGGCACACATGATGGCATGTCCTGTTCCCTTGGGATCCAACTGACGATAAATACTGGCTTTTGCCCCCAATTCATGTGCCAGTTTTTCAAGACTGGTCACAATATCGTCACCAAAAAAAGCGGGATCGCCCAAAATAAAGGCTACTTCTTCAATGGGCTCACCAAGGACTTTGGCAATGTCACTCACCAATCTATGCACAATGGGTTTGCCCGCAACGGGAATTAAAGGTTTGGGAACCGTTAGGGTGTGTGGCCGCAATCTAGAGCCGCGACCCGCCATTGGGACGATGATTTTCATTTTATCGGTTAATAGTTATTGGTTAAAAGTTAATAGGATTTTGTGTATAGATGCCAACGCTCTTGTTTTAAAGATATTTTTTAAAAACGGCTTCTTTTTCTGCGGGTATGTTAGCCGCTTTTTTTTCAAGTATGGCTATTTCTTTTTCAATTGCCTCAATTTCTGCAACTATTTTTTGTTGGGTTTCATTTGGTGGTAAGGGAACTTTTATTGACGAGAGCATACCTTGGTTTAAACTTTTGATATTTGAACCTTTACTATCAAACACCAGAGCATCTCTCACCTTTTGGGTTTTTAAATAATGGCAAATATACCTGGAATTGACTTTTTCGATGTCAGGACGAATTCTAATAGTAAATCCAGAATATGAAGTTTTAGGGCCAATATCTTCTACAAAGACAAATCTGCCTACCAAATTGACAGAGCCATTTGACCGAACCACCAAAATATCACCATCTTTCAGCAAATAGTCATCGCTCAAACTACCATCAATTTGAACTTTTTGAGTAGCTGTTTTGTCGACCGAAAACCTATTCAAAAAATCACCGACGCCAACTACGTCAATTACTTCTCCGATACTGTTCCTTGAATAATTTAAACCGTTTTTAAAGCTGGAAATAGCCGCAAGGGATACGTTTTTGGCCTGTACTGATTCAATAATTTCAGTGATTTTTTGCCTTAATTCCTTTATCTTCTTCGTGACATTCATGTCAGTTTCTTCGAAAACCTGAATCTCGGCCACTATTTTTTCTTGAACATTTGTGGGAGGGAGGGGGATTTTGATTTTCTTATATCCTTCCAAGTCAATATTCAATAAACGAACCCCATTCTGGAGAGCAACTGTACCGCCGTTTTGGTAAAATCTATGCAAAATCAACCATAAATAAATCGGGTTGACAATGTTTTCATCCTTAACCCTTATGCGTGAACAGAAATTTGAATAACTATACTTTTCAGAAGTTCTATCAAAGAATACAACCCTACCAATAGCTTGTGTATCACTACCACCAGATTTTTCTAAAATTATATCGCCAAACTTCAGTGTTCTCTCTTGTAGTTGTCTTTGTTCCACCTCAATCTCGGCAACATCATCATACGAAAGTTTACCATTATTAAGTTTGAAATTTGTGTTTCTTAGCACCTTAACAGTTTCTAAAGGCTTCTTCTCACCTTTCCAAAGGCCACTTTGGAATTTCGAAATATCTTCCAAAGAACTCAAGGGAAATCTATTGTTGTGACTTACTTTTTTTTTTACGTGTAATGAAGCGGTATTTTCAAACTCGGCACGGTCAAAAGTTAACATATCGACCAAGCTATGGCGAGCGATGTTTTTTTGCAAGCTTTCATGGATTTCGGTATCACATTCGCCTTCAAAAGCTTTGTAGATATAGGTACTGGCCCTTTGGGGGTTGTCAAACACCTCGGGGTCGAACAATTGGGTGCAGTCTTCTATGTTCTTACCCCGTTGAATGGGATGTATGCCCTCACTTCCCCGACGTTTGCTGAACTCATAGCCTAAAAATCGTTTTTCCTCATTTTTTGAGCCGCTTTTGACAACTACAACCTGCTGGGGGTACGCCAAAATAAAATAAAGGAGTTTTTCTTTTTCCGTATCCAACAGTTTTTGCCAGAATTCACCTTCATCTTTGGTCTTTATCTTCTTTTGATATTCGGTATAAATTTCGTGCTGCAGAACCGATTCATTGGGGCTTTTCTTAAGCAATGTGTTATAGTCATCAATTTTTACGCCCTCCCAGGCATGGTTTACATATTTGGACAAGGGCTTTTCGACACCATTTAAGGTAATATCATGGAAGTTCTTCAAGATTTTTTCAACACCTGCCTTTAGGTTTTTTATGACATAGTTGTTGCGTCTCCTTAGAAATAAGGTCACTGTGTTGGTATTCGTTTCCATAAAGGTGTTCGACCCCAATTCAGTCATGCCTACGATATCAAAATATTCAAAAATGATGCCCCTTGCTTTTGCATAGATGCCACTATTGCTCAAAATGGAGCTGGGCAGAATAATCCCTGCCAAACCACCGTCTTTCAGTAGCTGTTTGGTACGTTCAATAAAGAGGCATTCAATCTCTGAGCTTGTATCGGTCAGGCTGTCGTATAGTTCAAAATCTTGCTTGCTATAATAATCCGTTGAGGCCCCTTTAAAAGCGGAAACAGAATAAGGTGGGTTTGAAATTACTATGTCAAACTGTTTGTTTTCTCTAGGAAAATCAGCATCAACATGTTTCAAAAGCCCTTTATACTCTTTGGTGTTTTTGAAATTCGCCAAGCCATCGCTCAGTATTACATTCGCTAGGCCATCGCCATGCAGATAGCAGCCTACCTTGCCCACTTTTACCAAACGGTAGTCTTTCTCTATGCCATATACATATTTGGTTGCCCAGTCGAAATGGTCGCCTTGCCAAGATTTTAATTTTCTGCCCGTGGCATCAATGAAATTGGAAGCATCTTTTTTGTCAATGATTCGTTGGATTTCATGCATACTCTCCGTAAGAAAATGGCCGCTACCGGCGGCATAATCCATAATATAGGGCAACAGGTTATTTTGCTCCCCTTTTTCCAATTTTTCATTAACCAATTTATCAATGGGCAAACTTTTAATGATGAATTGGGCAATGGGTACTGGGGTAAAATATTGCCCGGATTCTTGCTTCAACCCAGTAGTTAACAACAATTCGAAAAAATCGGAGAGGTACTGCTGGCGTTTGTTGTAACGAAGCCGAAAGCCCTGTAAAAGCTCCACAACCTCTTTTACAATCTTGGCATTTTCCTTAAACGATTGATGGTCAAAAACCTCTTTGATGGCAAACTCGTTGTTTTTTTCAAGACGGAGTTTGATGATTTCATCCTTAAGAGCCTTTTTTACCTTTTCATCCAAGTATTGGAACTTTCCTTCAAAATCCTCATCGGAAAAATCGGTGACCTCTTTTTCCAAAAACTCCATCATCCCCTTTTTGTAGAGGTCAGTCAAGCGAACCTGAAAACTGACATCATCGTCTTGTCCCTCCAGCCACTGAAATTTCAGTTCATCATCTTTCTTCGTGGATTTCTCATCATAGACCTTACAGAGAAATAAAGTAAAGATTTTGTTGAACGCATTGGGTTTATCAGAAACAACATTATGGCGGAGAATTTCAAGAAAACGATTGAAAATGAAACTGCTATCCTCTTGTTGGATGGGCTTAAGGTCTCTTAAGGTAAGAGCTTTGGTCTCAAATTCGTAAGGTTGTACCCATGAATCAAAAAAACCGTTGTCATTGGTGAGTTTGCTCCACTTTTCAAAGAAATCTTTCACATCACCCGTACGATAGGCTTCATCGATTTTTACAATCTCATTTTTATACTGAATGATATTTTTATTTAGTTCAGAAGCATAAAGCATGACGACATCAGCTTTATTGCTGAACTTAAAATAAGTAAAGAGCTGCCCCCCGTTTTTATGCAATTTTTGGACGGCCTTGTCCAACTCTTTGCCATAGGTTTTACATTCAATCAAAGCGTATTCTGAGCCATCATCACGTGTCACGCAGATGTCAAGCCGACCAGAAGTACCATGGCCACTAGGCCACGTCTTTTCCAATATGATGTTTTCTGGAGGGTAGCCTTTCAAAAGAAGCCTATCAATACATTCAAGCACTACCCAATTTTCTTTTTGGATAAAGTTTTGGGTGGTTTTGCTATCATATTTTATTTTATTACCATAGTCAATTTCCCTCTTTTCAAAATCAACTTCTATTTGGCAAGAATCATATTTTTTGGAATATATCCCAATTGCACCTTCTTTTGGGGCATAACCTAAAGCAGAAATTAGGTCTTTTGGGTTCATTTTCAGTGTATTCCTAGTTAGCAGACCGCAAAATTATGGAAATATTCCAAATTTTGGATTTTTATTTTGTTCCTGTACTTCCAAATCCCCCTTCTCCCCTAGAGGTCTCCGAGAGTTCATCCACCTCCACCCATTCAGCACGTTCATGTTTGGCAATGACCATTTGTGCTATCCGTTCACCATCTTCGACTGTAAAGTCGTCATTGGATAAATTCACCAATATGACTCCAATTTCCCCTCTGTAATCCGCATCTATGGTCCCTGGAGCATTAAGTACAGTGATTCCCCTTTTTGCCGCCAAACCACTTCTGGGCCTTACCTGGGCTTCATATCCTGATGGTAATTCCATAAAAAGTCCGGTTTTAA
This sequence comes from Bacteroidota bacterium, assembly GCA_039184365.1. Classification (GTDB taxonomy): domain Bacteria; phylum Bacteroidota; class Bacteroidia; order Flavobacteriales; family Flavobacteriaceae; genus Croceivirga. The sequence goes on from JBCDBE010000017.1 coordinate 6,952, forward strand.
CGATAGCCCTCTCCAAAGGTTTCAACGTTATGGCTTCGGAAATATTGGCCCTTAAGTCCATCCCTGCCGAAGCACCCGTTTCGTAGTGGGGCAAGGAGTGCTTTGAGTTATTGATAATGTTAATCTCCACGCTTAATAAATATGCTTTTTAGTTTATCGCCTTCCAACTTATAAATCAGGCCCAAAAATAGTAAAAGGAGCAGGCTTCCAGCGATTAAATTTCGGCTAAACACATAGAAGGAAAGGGCGGAAAATAGCACGGAAAGTCCCCCGTAAAATACAATTTTACGCATGTTATAGGGAATGGGATAGTATTTCTTGCCAAAAAAGTAGGACAGGGACATCATGCTGCCATAGGCAACCAAGGTGGCCAAAGCGGAAGCCATATAGCCCATTTTTGGAATCAGGGCCAAGTTGATGATCAACGTAAGCAAGGCCCCAATGGATGAGATATACGCTCCAAATTTGGTCCGGTCGGTAATCTTATACCACACCGATAGGTTATGGTAAATGCCCAAACAAAAACTGGCCAAGAGGATAATAGGGACGATTTCCAAAGCCTCCCAATAGGCACTGTTTGGAATCAAAAGCTTTGCCAAAACTTCGATATATACCACAACAAACAATAGGATTAAACTCCCAATGATCACAAAATAATTGGTGATTTGAGCATAGGTACGCTGGGGATGTTCTTCCTTGGCCTGACTAAAGAAAAACGGTTCCACACCCAGTCTAAAGGCTGTGCCAAACAAGGTCATGAACAATGCCAATTTGTAACATGCCCCATATTTTCCAGCTTCATTCTCTGAGACCATTTCAGTGAGCAGGATCTTATCGACTACCTCATTGATGGTAAAAGCGATTCCGGCAATCAAAACCGGGAAGGCGTACTTGAGCATTTTTCTCCAAAGCACCTTATCAAAAACATATGGTGTTTTAACATAAGTCGGTGAAATAATTAAAAGTGTAATGGCACTCGCCATGATGTTTGAGATGAAAATATATTGAATCTCAAAATTTTCCTTATGGATGGCTTTCAAAAAGCCCTCCGAATTGCCCTCCATTTTAGGTAAAACCAAAAGAAAGAACACGTTCATCCCCAGGTTGATTGCCACGTTCAGCGTTTTGATCCATGCGTATTTCAAGGGTTTTTCATTTGCGCGCAATAATGCAAATGGAATAATGGCCAATGCATCCAAAACCAAGATGTAGGCCGTAAACTTTATAAAATCGCTCCGGATGTTTGTCCACGCTGCTATATGTTCCTTAAAAAACAGTGCCCCCAGGAAAAAAAGAATGGACGAAATAAGTAGGGAAATCAGGGAAGTGGAAATGACACTTTGCTTTTTTTCAGCGGAATGATAGAACCTGAAGAAGGCGGTTTCCATTCCATACGCCAAAAACACATTAAAGATGGCAATCCAAGAGTAGATGTTGATGTATTGACCGTAACCGGAAGCTTGTTCAAAAACGGTGGTATACAAGGGCAATAGCAATACGGAGAGTACCCTAGGCAACACCGTGGCGAGACCGTAAATAAACGTTTGCTTAAATAGTTTTTGTAAGGGAGCCAAACCAACGTCTTAAAACAAACCCCGAAGGTGCACTTCAGGGTTCATAATGCTAAAGTTAGTAATATTAGCTGCTATTTGAGCATTTTGGGCTTTTTCTCCTTGATGTTCTCCACTTTATAATAGTTTACGGTATCCCCGTCCAAAAAGCTAAGAACGCATTCATTCGCTTCCAGCTCAAAAGGGAACTTTTCCTTGGTCATGGGCGGTTGGTTACCTACTTCCTGTTTTGAATCTGAATGCATGACCATATCCGGTTTTTGTGTGTTTTGCTGCTTGAAATTGGCTTTGGCTACCCATCCATTTCCTGTATTTTCCATCCTGATATCAGTAATCTTCCCTCGAAAAAAGGCCTGTTGCAGCTTCATCCCATCCAAGTTTTCACTGAGAACAGGTATCTCCAACAATAAGCCCGATCCAGATTCAGCCCTTCCGCCAGCCCACGCTTGACAAGTGACTTCTCCCATTTCAAATGGGGGTTGGGCAACCATTTTTTTTTGGGAAGAACAGCTTGATAACGATAGCGTGAGTACTGCAATCATATACGTAATGGCTTTCATGTATTTCTTTTTTGATTTTTATAAAGATATAAAACCAATTTTAGTGCCAAACGTCATCACCAGCACACTTCTTGAGGGCAATTTTGTTATCTTAAAGCTGAAAATCAGTTAAAAATGACCCTTCCTAAAAAACGTTTTCTCCCCATTTTCCTTTCTTTATTGTTTATATTCTGCAAAAAACCTAAAGTAGTCGAAACTTCAAAACATGAACGTCCCAACATTTTGTTCATTATGTCCGACGACCACGCCTATCAAGCTATAAGTGCCTATCAAAATCATTTAATCGAAACCCCGAACATTGACCGCATCGCCAAGGAGGGTATCCGTTTTACCAATGCCTGTGTAACCAATTCCATTTGTGCGCCTTCAAGAGCCACCATCTTGACTGGAAAACACACCCATATCAACGGAAAAACAGATAATGCCAGACCCTTTGACACGACCCAAGTAACATTTCCCGAACTCTTCCAAAAAGCAGGGTACCAAACTGCTATGTTTGGCAAATTACATTTTGGGAACAACCCCAAGGGTGTGGATGATTTTATGATTCTGCCGGGACAGGGCAATTATATCAATCCCGACCTCATAACCAAGAGTGGTGATACTACCAGAATTGAAGGTTATGTTACCGACGTAATTACCGATTTAACCTTGGATTGGATGACTAAAAAACGAGACACCTCCAAACCCTTTATGTTAATGTATCTGCATAAAGCACCCCACCGCCCATGGTGGCCCCGACCTGATAAGTTTGAAGAATTCCTGTTTAAGAAATTTCCTGAACCCGAAACCCTGTTTGACACTTATGAAAATAGGGGCACTGCGGCCAAAACGGCCGAAATGAACTTGCTCACCCATATGATGTACAATCACGATAGTAAGATCCGACCTGAATTAACCAAAAAAATGCATCCAGAGCCTTTTGTGCCTGAATATGAGGGTAGTTTTGACAATCCTTACACCAATCGCGCTACAGCAACCCAAAAAGCAGCATACGAGCCTATTCTTGATAAAATTAATGCTGATTTTGAGGAAAATTGGCCCAAAATGAACGCAAGGGAAAAGATGCAGTGGAAATACCAACGCTATATGCAAGATTATCTCGCCTGTATTTCTTCGGTGGACGACAATGTGGGAAGGGTATTGGACTATTTGGATGAAAACGACCTTTCTGAAAATACTATAGTCGTTTATACTTCGGATCAGGGGTTTTATTTGGGAGAACATGGCTGGTTTGATAAGCGGTTTATCTACAACGAATCCTTTAAAACTCCTTTGCTGGTGCGTTGGCCCAATATTATTCAACCCGGGATTACCAATGAGGAAATGGTACAAAACCTTGATTTCGCACAAACCTTGTTGGAAGCCGCTCAAATTACGGTTCCCGAAGATATGCAGGGCGAAAGTCTATTGCCTTTGCTTACGTCCAATGAAGGTTCATGGGAAAGGGATGCGGTGTATTATCATTATTACGAATACCCCGCCGTACATCAGGTCAAACGGCATTATGGCATTGTCACCAAAGAATACAAACTGGCCCATTTCTACTATGATGTGGATGAGTGGGAACTGTACGACCGTGTGCAAGACCCTTTGGAAATCAATAATGTGTACGGGTTACCCGAATACGAAGAGATTACGGCCCTTCTCAAAACAAAATTGGAAGGGCTTAGAACACAATATGGGGATTCCGATGAACTTAATCAATACTATATCGATATCCATTTGGAAAACCAGATTGATTCACCCCTGAAGGGGAAATAACCGCTGAAAACGTTAATCCCTTTTTAATTCCTTCAAGACCTTTAATTCCTTGTGCACTTCATTACCAATAAAGAGGACAAAAACGATGAGGAGTACCAAGGAGGAATACACAATGTAAGTATAAAACCCTTGAGATAAGCTTACTTTAAAGTCTGGCAATAAGGTCCAAAAGGCATAGCTGTAAATTGCCAGCAATATGGGGGTCAACACCAAGTGGACCCAAATTCTATTTTGGTAATACTTCTGCAGCCTTCCCCTAAAATGCTGGATGCTCCATGTGGTCGTCATGTTCTTTAGGTAGGCAATGCTAAAAAACTCCAACAGTACCCGAATGACCAATGCTGCAATCATGGTGCCAATGGAAAAAGCCACGCCGTGAAAGTCAATGGCACCAACATAGAAAAAGAATACCACCAGGACTCCTACCGTTGTCAGTAGCACCACATTGGTGATTTTCTGTTTTCTGGCAACGGTTTTTATTCCCTTTTTAAGTTCTAAAAAATCAGATGCTGAAGGTCCTTGAATGGATTGTTCCTTCCAATTGTTCTTTAATTCCTTAAATTCATTCATGATTCACACATTTTGTAAGTACCTCTTTGATACGATGGATCCGTGTTCGTATCGCTTCGTGTTTTAGGCCCATGACCTGAGCGATTTCTTTTTGGGGCATTCCTTCAAGCTCCATTAAAATGATGGCCTTGTTGGTTGTTCCCAACGTTTCTATGCATCGATACATTTCTTGAAATTGTTGTTCCCTATCTTTTTCATAGACTGTATTTGCTGCCGTATCGCGAGAAATGACCTCATTTGTTGAATGCTTTTTCATTTTTCTCAAATTCATCAAGCACGTATTTACAGCTATCCGATATATCCAGGTGGTAATATTGCTATCTCCCCTAAAGGAATTTAAATTGTTCCAAACCTTTATGAAAACTTCCTGTGTAAGGTCTTTGGCCATATCCTTATCTCCCCATGCATATCCCAAGCAAAGACGCATGATCTTGGAATAGTTCCCTTCGTAAAGTCTTTTAAATTCTTCCTCCAAAGCAATGTTGATTAATTCAGACTGATCTTCAGTTGCTCCATAAACCACTTTGGCTGGTCAAACATAATGAAGTGGGAAGCACCTTGAGCAAATCGAAGCTCATATTCCCTTAAATTTTTGTATTGTGACTCGTACGTCTGTTTCACCATCTCCTCACCAAAAGGCTGGGTTGCCGCAAGGATAACCACGGGAATTTTTATTTTTGAAACTGCTTCCCTAAGATCCACCTTTAAATAATCCGTGTACCCGTAGACATAGGTTTCTCGATCGGCCTGTTTCATCCAATCAATGATTTGGCTCTGTTTCTCTTTATGTTGAGTCATCCCTGAAGCCATTCCAGCCGCCATTTTGGAAAAATCCTCCTCTGCCATGGCCAATATTTGTTTATTATAGGGACTATCATACACCATGGCATCACTAGTGTAATTGGGGAACATCAAGGCTCCCGTTGCGGTCAAGGCATCTACAATGATCAGTTTCTTGAAAATAGGTTCTTTTGAAGCCAATGATAAGGCCAAGGTTCCACCTAAACTATGGCCGACGGCCATTGCACTTTCCAATTTGTTCTGCTTGATGTATTCATGGATCCCTCCTTCAACTTTGGGATACCAAGGGAATGCTATTGGTGGCACCTCTCCAAATCCTGCAAAAGTGAACAAATGACATTCAAATTCTTTTGATAGTTCTTGGACCTGTGCTTCCCAGACTTTGTCCGTGCATGTAAATCCTGGAAAAAATAATATGGGTTCTCCCTTGCCAACAACCCGAACCTCGATTGCTTTATTTTGTGCATTTAAGCCGGTGACCAAAAGAAAAACAACTACTATTACTAAAAGGGTTTTTGCTTTTTTCATCTTTTAAGTTTTAATCATTTTCCTTTTTGATTCAAAACCCAAAAAATGTTACGTCCAAATGCTTAAAAAGGTAAGTGAACGTTGAAATTCTAGTTCAAGTTGATGCGATTCATAGCCGTTTTTGCCAGGACAAAGGCTATAAACAATAAAAAGGCGGCCAAGGCATAAGACGCTCCAGGAAAGTAAAACTTCGTCTCTGGGCGGATAAAGAAGTAAAAGACCGGAGCAAAGACCAACTGTCCCAAAATGGCCGTAATACTCACCAGTCCAGTGATGGAACCTTGAAGATTTCCTTGTTCCTTTTCAGATACCTGGTTTGAAATGATTCCCTGTACCGTAGGCCCTGCTACCCCTCCCAGGGCATACGGAATTAAAAATGCATAAAGCATCCAAGGTTCAGAGGCTTGTGAAAAAAGAAACATCCCCAATGTCCAAAGTAAAAACCCAAAGGTGACCACTTTTTGCTTTCCGAACCATTCCACCGCCCTTCCAACTAAAAATCCTTGGACAAAGGCTACCAACAGACCCACAACCACCAAAGAAACCCCAATTTGTTTGGGGTCCCAATCAAAGCGTTCAATGGCAAAATAAGACCATACCGTGGGTAACGCCTGCCCCGCTAAATTGGCAAGGAAAAAAGCACCTATCAACAATAAAACCCCTTTATAGTTCCGAAGCGCCACCAATGATACACCTGGAATCATTTTGAGTACATCAATGGGTCTTCGATTTTCTTCCGATAATGATTCCGGCACTACAATCCAACCAAAAAGAAAGTTGGCAAAGGTCAGTCCGGCAGCAATATAAAAAGGAAGTCTTATGTCAATGTCCCCAAAATAGCCTCCTATACCAGGTCCAATAATAAATCCAAGTCCGAAGGCAGCACCAATCAATCCAAAGTTCTTGGCCTTCTCCTCTAATGTACTAATATCTGCTATGTATGCGGTTGCAACGGTAACACTGGCTCCAGTGATTCCAGCTAAAAACCGTCCCACAAAGAGCCACATTATGGTTGGTGCCCAAGCGTGGATCAAATAATCGAAACTCAACCCAAGCAGTGATAGCAAAAGAATAGGTTTGCGCCCGTATCTATCCGAAATCTCCCCCATAACTGGGGAAAAGAAAAATTGCATTCCTGCAAAAGCGGTCGTCAACCACATACCATAAATTACGGCGATATGGTTTCCTTCTCCTGTAAGTTGCATGATAAACTCGGGGATGATGGGAGCGATGATTCCAATACCAATAACATCGACCAAAATGGTGATGAAAATAAACAGCAATGCGGGCTTCTTGGATTTCACACCTTATAATTTTAATACTTATTGATTGATTCTAATTATAAAATTGAGAACGTGTGCAACCGCTTCGCTCCCACATTAAAAATTTTAAACATTTCCTCTTGTCAAGGGATTTATAAAATTTACTAATGTTCGTTTCATGTAAAAAACAAGCCCCACGGATGTGGGGCTTGTTTTATTTTATGATGGTCAATTACCACTACTTGGATTAGTCATTCAAGGCTTCTGCTCCACTCACTATTTCTAAGATTTCCCCTGTAATAGCAGACTGTCTTGCCTTGTTGTAGGTCAAAGTTAGCTGATCTTTCAATTCCCCTGCGTTATCGGTGGCCTTGTGCATCGCGGTCATTCGAGCACCATGCTCACTGGCAAAAGAATCCCGTATGGCCTTATACAACTGTGTTTTCAATGATTTAGGAATCAATTGCTCCACAATCTCTTGTTTTGAAGGCTCAAAAATGTAGTCTGCACTGGCACTGGCATCACCTACTACGGGAATTATAGGCAAAAACTGTTCTGTAGTCAAAATTTGAGTGGCCGCATTTTTGAATTGATTGTATACCAATTCTATTCTATCATATTCACCTTCGGTAAACTTGGTCATCAAATCTTCAGCAATTGCAGCAACATTCTCAAAAGTAAGATCTTCAAGAACACTGCTCTCATTTGAAACAATGTTAAATTTCTTACTAAGGATATCGTTTCCTTTTTTACCAATGGTGATGTAATCCACTTGCTTTCCTCCATATTTGCCGTGATACAACGAAACAGATTCTTTGATGATATTGGAATTGAACGCACCACAGAGACCACGGTTGGATGTAATGGATACGACCAGTATCTTCTTTAGTTCACGGTTGTCGGTGTATTTTGCACCAATATCCCCATCCAAACTTGCGCTTAAATTTTGCAACAACTCTGTCAACTTATTGGCGTAGGGACGCATAGCGGTAATGGCATCCTGTGCCTTTTTCAACTTAGCAGCAGATACCATTTTCATGGCACTGGTTATCTGCATGGTAGACTTTACCGAAGCAATCCTATTACGTATCTCTTTAAGATTCGCCATTTAATCTGGTATTACGCTTTGTATTTCCCCACTAAATCCTTGCAAACCGAAGTTAGGGTATCAATTACCTCATCGGTCAATTTACCAGACTTTAGGGTGTCCAAAACCCCACGGTGCTTGGCATTCAAGAATTCGATATAATCCGTTTCAAATTCCTTGACCTTATCTACAGGAACATCTCTCAACAAGTTTTTGGAACCGGTAAAAATAATGGCCACCTGATCTTCAACCGTGAAGGGGTCATTCTGGGCCTGTTTCAAAATTTCTACGTTACGCCGTCCTTTTTCAATTACGTTTTTTGTGGCAGCATCCAAATCGGATCCAAACTTGGCAAACGCTTCCAATTCCCGAAACTGTGCTTGATCCAGTTTTAGGGTACCTGCCACTTTTTTCATGGATTTAATCTGCGCCGAACCCCCTACACGAGATACCGAAATTCCCACATTAATCGCAGGTCTCACTCCTTGGTTGAACAAATCTTGTTCCAAGAAAATCTGACCATCGGTAATGGAAATCACATTGGTTGGAATGTAGGCGGAAACATCACCTGCCTGAGTTTCAATAATGGGAAGTGCCGTCAATGAGCCGCCCCCTTTAACCTTGTCCTTCAGGGCATTGGGCAAATCATTCATATTCTGTGCCACACTGTCATCATTAATAACCTTTGCGGCACGTTCCAACAATCTTGAATGCAAATAGAAAACGTCTCCAGGATATGCCTCACGTCCCGGGGGTCTTCGTAATAAGAGTGAAACCTCACGATAAGCGACGGCTTGCTTTGACAGATCATCATAAATGATCAAAGCAGGGCGACCCGTATCACGGAAGTACTCTCCAATAGCGGCCCCAGCAAAAGGTGCGTAGACCTGCATCGGCGCAGGGTCGGATGCATTGGCAGCAACAATTGTGGTATAGGCCAGAGCTCCTTTGTCTTCCAATGTTTTGGCAATAGCGGCAACCGTAGAGGCCTTTTGGCCCACAGCCACATAAATACAATATACCGGTTCACCGGCATCAAAAAATTCTTTTTGATTAAGAATTGTATCGATACATACGGTGGTTTTGCCCGTTTGACGGTCACCAATCACCAACTCACGCTGCCCCCTACCGATTGGAATCATGGCATCAATGGCTTTAACCCCGGTCTGCAATGGTTCGTTTACGGGCTGACGGTAGATAACCCCAGGGGCTTTACGCTCCAACGGCATTTCATAAGTTTCACCAGCAACAGGACCTTTGCCGTCGATTGGCGTTCCCAAAGTATCTACAACACGACCAACAATACCTTCACCTACATTGATAGAGGCTATGGTCTGTGTGCGTTTTACGGTAGCTCCTTCCAAGATGTCTTTGGATGGCCCCAACAATACAACCCCTACATTATCTTCTTCCAAGTTCAAGACAATACCTTGCATACCACCATCAAACTCTACCAACTCCCCATATTGGGCATTGGAAAGACCATAAACCCTTGCAATACCATCACCCACCTGAAGTACGGTACCCACTTCGTCCAAGGAAGCCGTAGCCTCAAAACCTGATAATTGCTTTTTTAATATTGCTGAAACCTCAGCTGCTTTTACTCCCGCCATTTTATAAGCTATTTGTAAATTCTCGTTTTAATCTATTCAGTTTATTCGCCACGCTGGCATCATATTGTAAATCACCAATTCGTAATATGAATCCTCCTACAATATTTTCATCAATTTTATTTTCAAGGGAAACTTTGCTGTCGGTGAGCTCTTTTACTTTGGCCAACACTTGTTTCTCCAATGCTGTTGATAGTGGAACCGCTGTCGTTACCACGGCAATAGCCTCGCCTTTCATTTTTTCATGCTGAACCATGTACTTAAAGGCCACTTCTTGCAACAAATCAATTCGTTTGTTGTCGGCAAGGGTATTGATTAAGCCCAAAGTAATCGCATTGCTTCCTTTAAATATTGCGACAAGGGAATTTTTCTTTACCTCATTTTTAACCAAAGGACTGGATAGCAATTGCTTTAGTTCCACGTTTTCAGATATGGTCGCAGCAACATTGCGCATATCGGCATCTACCTTGTCAGCGGTTTTTTTCTCCACCGCATAATCCAAGGTTGCTTTGGCATATCGTATGGCCGCCCTACTCTCGTTCATTGGAAATTAGTTCAGTTTTACATCACCCAACATATCCTCCACAACTTTCAGTTGTTTCTTTTTGTCAGATAGTTCCCCTTGAATTACTTTTTCGGCGATATCTATGGAAAGGGTCGCCACTTGTGCTTTAATATCCGCTACCGCGGCTTTCTTTTCACTTTCGATAGCTGCCTGGGCTTGCTTTATCATCTTATCCCCTTCCACCTGTGCTTGATTCTTCGCATCAGTTATGATCTTATCTTTCAGTTCCCTGGCCTCTTTTAGCAAAGTATCCCTTTCGGCCTTTGCTTCCTTGATAATCCTTTCATTATCAGCTTGAAGGTTCTGCATTTCCTTTTTGGCTTCTTCAGCCGATGCCAGGGCTTTTTTGATTCCTTCTTCTCTTTCACTGACAGCTCCCAAAATAGGTTTCCAAGCAAACCTTCTCAATATCAATAAGAGGATTAAAAATGTGATTGCCGTCCAAAATACGAGTCCGAAACCCGGGTTTACTAAATCCATTTTCTTGTAATTATATTAATTCGCTTTTTGTATCAACTATTGCAAATACATAATGCAGAAGTAACCAACCGTTACTTCTGCATCAAAATCACTTAAGCCGTTGGGGCTGCTTGCAATAAGGCAACAACGACACCGAATAACGCTACCGCTTCTACGAAAGCCGCAAGAATTAGTGCAGAAGATTGAATCTTCCCGTGCATCTCTGGTTGACGGGCCATGGCCTCCATAGCTCTTCCACCGATGTTACCAATTCCTACGCCTGCTCCAATAGCTGCTAAACCAGCACCAATAGCTGCAATTCCATAAATAGTCATACTACAAAATTTAAATTAATGATGTTCTTCTTCTGTGGCCATTCCAAAATATAGGGCTGACAATATTGTAAAAATGTATGCCTGTATTGCTGTCACAACAATTTCGATTACTGTAATAAATAAAGAAAACAAAACTGATATCGGAGCAACGGCAACCGTTTCAAAAATGAAAATTAACGACATTAAAGCTAGAATAATGATATGTCCCGCGGTGATGTTGGCGAAAAGACGAATCATTAAGGAAATCGGTTTGGTAAAAATTCCAATTAGCTCAATTGGCATTAAAAATATTTTCATAGGTACGGGAACACCTGGCATCCAAAAAATATGTTTCCAATAGTTTTTATTCCCGCTGACTGTGGTTATGATAAAAGTGAATACGGCCAATGTGCATGTAAAAGCAATATTTCCACTAAGGTTAGCCCCATTTAAAATGGGTATGAGACCGAAAATATTGTTAATCCAAATGAAGAAAAATATGGTCAACAAATAGGGCATATACCTTTTGTATTTATGCTCACCTATCATCGGTCTTGCAATTTCATCTCGGACAAAAACGATCAAAGGCTCTACGAAACCGGCAATTCCTGTCGGAATATTATTTTCTGATTTTTTGTAGACTCTTGCCGCTGAAACAAAAATCAATAACAAGACCAATACAGAAACCCACATCATGAACACATTTCGTGTTATTGAAATATCTAAAGGTTTGCTTGCATTGATTGGATGATGCTTCTCATCGAATTGAACTTCGTTGGCTCCAGCTTGGAGCTGGTATATCTTTTCATGGATTTTCACAAACTTTTCACCGTTTTTCTCAACGACAACTTCACCATCGTCATCATGATGAAATTTGCTTGAAGAGAATGTCGTGAGGCCGTTATCCGTCCATAAAATTACTGGTAAAGGAATGGAAATGGGTTGATTGTTATAATCAATGATATGAAATTCATGGGCATCTTTGACGTGATGCATAATCATTTCATTTGGGTCAAATTTTTTGTCTGATTCTGAATTCTCCTCACTTGAGGCAAAACCTGCTATAGGTAATGAAAACAAAAGTCCTAAAAAGACTGCCTTTAAATTGCTTCTTTGCATTCGGGTATCAGATTAAAATAACAGCTTTGAAAATTCGTGCAAATCTACGCACATTGCATGAATTGCCAAACAATAATTGAAAGATTATTTAGCAGTCAACACCTTATTAATACTGTATACTTCAAATGCCAATAAAATAAAATACGGCACAAAAAAATTAACTGCATCCCCAATCTTGTCGGTAGCATCGGACAAAAATAATGGCAATAAAAAAATAACGACAAATATCATTTTCAAAACCATCAATACTATGAAAGAATTGAAGACCTCCCTTTCTCCATTGGAAAATCTAAAATTGATTATTGAATACACCAAGAAAACGGAAATTAAATGAAATAGGTAAATATTCCAAAGTGAAAGTACATAGGTGGTATCCGCACTTAAATTATTCAACAAGTAGCTATGTAGCAAATAGAGGATTCCCGTGACAATAACCAACTGAAGCATAAAAAGTAGTTGCCTCTTTTTAAAAGCCTCTTTCATGGTTACTTACGATTAGAAATTTTAATAATCTGCCTTACAACGAAATATATTGAAATCAAAACCGAAAACAAAGAACATACAACAGTGTAAATATCATGCTTATTGGGAAATTCTCCATCCAGGAAAACACCCAAGTAGGTGCCTGCTCCAATAATTGCAAACATCTGGAATGCAATTCCAGAAAATCTGGCATAGCTGTTTAAATAACCTTTCTTCTTAAGATACTTTTGCTGGTTCATTCACTTTTGAGGGCTGTAACTTATGGGTGTTTCCCGTATTTGGGACAGCCCCTTTACCCATGGTGCATGATGCGTTAAAGGTTGCTCCGGGCTCAACGGCCAATTTGGCCACATTGACGGTACCTTCAATCTTTGCCGAGTTTTTTAGGGATAGTAATTCAGAAACATAAAGCTCCCCATTGAAGTTGCCTTCGATATCAGCGTTTACGCACTCCACTTTACCTTTGATCAATCCGTCTTTACCAATCACTACTTTACCAGAGGTTTTTACATTTCCTTCCAGTTTTCCGTCGATTCTAAAATCAGCTTCAGAGGTGATATTACCTTTGATTACGGTATTTTTTTCGATTCTGTTGGGCTGTCCGCCAAAGTTTTCCATAGGTCGGGGTTTTTGTTTGTCTGAGAACATTTGTTCACGGTTTTGGGGTTAACAATTGTGCTTTGTAAGCGTCTAAGTTTTTATGGACTAGAATGGTCTGGTAGTTCTTGGACAAAACTACAAAATTCTCATCCTTGATTCGATAGTCCTTGTTCTTTTTTATAAGCTCTGAAAAGCCTAGGGCGAAATCTTTTGATTTAAAGCCGTGCACTGCGACGAATTGGTCTTCAAGATTGTAAATGTCCTTGGATACAATATTCCTATAGCGCAAATCTTTTATCGCGTCTTCCAATCGCTTTTGAAGCTTTAATGCGTTCTCGTTATCACGGATCTTAAATGGGAAAACTACCTTCCAATTTTCAGTGCCCGTACTGCCCTCTTCTGGGGAAAATGCTTTGGATTCCAACTTGGGCAACTGCTGGGCAATAATCTGTTCCGCCTTTTTGCCTTCGGGATTGTTGGGGTAGGTCAATGCCACATAGTTCAGGGCTTCCTTGTATGCTTCAAAGCCTTGTAACCTTCCAATGGCATTGGCCTTTAAGAGTTCGAACTTAGGTACTATAGGGTCCCCTGTAAAACGATTAATATATTGTTGTGATTCGGTAATGACCTGCAAAAATCCTTGTTGTCGGTACTTTTTAAACAGTTCATCATATCGGGCTTCCGGTCCCTGTTCATCATCGGCCAAAACCGCATCAGGGTTTAACAATATGGTTGCATAACGACTATCGGCATGATTGATCAAAATATCCTGTCGTATCCCTTCCACCAGAGGACTGCCCGTTTCTTGATAGATTTTATAAAGGCTGTATTTTGAGGGCAGTACCAGTCGTTCTTCTGGATTCCCCTTGAGTACAGCTTCCAATTTTCCTGCAGCCAATAGGTTTTCCTTGAATTTTTCTTTGTAGATCAGACCCAGTTGGTAATTGGCAAAATTACGTTCCCCTGCCAGGCTATCAATAATTGTAGGGTCTGTGGGCAATTGGTCCAGATAGTACGTAACGGAATACCGTTCTTCCTGGGGGGCATCTACAACGCTATCATTGGCCGCCATCAATTCGCCCGTAGCTTCGGAGGGGGCAACCCTGGTCTTATTGCTCCACCGCCAATCGTCTTCAAGGGGACGTTCTCCCCATCGGGTCTTAAAATCATTTTTACCATAGCCCAGGCTGGTCACATTGTAGAAATAGAACTTGCCCTTGTTTTCCTTACCTCCCTGGCTTTGTGCAAAAGCAGCATAGCCTGCATTGGCCTTTTTCTCCTTTTCCGCTTCCAGCGCGGCAGCCTCTTCTTTTAATTGCTGAATATAATCTTCAAAATACGCAATTCGTTCTTCCTCGGGCATTTGGTATACGGTAATCACACTGTCCGCGTATTGAACGATATCTTCATATTTGATAACATCTTCCAAATTGTCAAACTTTTTCTTGATGCGTCGGAACTTCTTGGTGTTTTCAACCAGATTGGTCAGCGTACTATCGTAATAGGCACCAGCCGTTTTGTATTCTTTCAAATTGAAAAAATACTCCCCTAAGGTTTCATAGTTTCTGGCATTCAACTTTTGGTCTTGTTGCGTGGCACTGAGGGATCTATTGTAGTAAACCAGCGCCAAGCTATCCGATTTGGCTTCCAAGTGGTAATTCGCAACTTGATGATAAATCTTATCCAAAAAAGGCCGATTCTCCCGATTTTCTTCCAAATCGGTCAAATATTCCAAAAGGAATTCTTGGTTTTCAGAGGTCACCTCGGTATTCTGGATTTTTTTTAGATGCGCATTGATCATGTACACCCTTGGCGATTTTCGGTTCAACGCAATCACCTTATCAAAGGCGTAATTGGCACTGTCTTTAAAACCCAATTGATTGTACAACTGTCCAATAATAAAAAGGTACCGGCCGCGCTCTTCATTTTTCTTGGTATAGGCTTGCGCCACTTTTAGATTTTGTACTGCCGTATCGGGAGCATTTAGCATCAGGTAGCTTTGCGCCATCACGGCGTGGGTGTCGGCGTATTCTTGGTTCCGTAAATCTTCAAACTTTAAAAGTCGTTTTAAGTTTTTTATCGCGATTTCAGGATTGTCCAATCGCATGTTGGTCTTCTCACGCCAAATGGTAGCTTCATTCAACTTATCGCTCTCCACGTAGTTTCTAAGGATATAATTAAAAGATTCCAAAGCCGGTATATAGCGTTGGTCAAAATAACGGGCCTTGCCCAAAAGAAGAAAAGCTTCATCCGTTTGCGGATTGCGCTCCTCGTCCTTAATGTTCATGCTATGTTTTTGAATGGCTTTGGTTGCCTTTTCTTCGGCACGTTCAAAATTGGGGTTGTTATCTTCCGAATCCAACTTGATTTCATCCGTTACTTCCAAACGTTCCACAGGAAGCACTTCCCAAAAATCATCACGGTATGAAGCTTTGAGCTCCTCTCGCCCCTGTTCAAAGGCGATATTGCCATTATATAGTACATTGTACTTGGTGTTCAAGGCATGCCAATTACGGTTGATAAAGGCATCTTTTTTAGTGGAACAGCCCAATACCAAAAACACAAGTCCAAAAACGAAAAGTATGGATGTAGAACGCAGCTTCAAATGTCAAAATCTTTCCTATTATGGATAACTTAAAAAAGATGGGAATATTATAGGACTTATCGATAAAAGGCGGTGAAAATGATATCAAATCTCCAAATAGATTTCGCTTTTTATTCCAAGTGGATATTTTAACCCTATTACAATTTTGGATATCAATTCTTTAAGGGGCAAAACATTCTTGGGACTTTGAAGTCGAAACTCTCGGGATAAATCATTCTTTTCTTCATTGGTTTTAAAACCTAATTCCCTCAATAGGGAGTGCTTATATAGCCAAGAAAGTTCATCGTTGGGCGCATAAAAGCCTAGTCTAAAAAGATGGTCTTCCCGGTTAAGGACGGTTAGCGAATAATCGTCAGCTTTATTAAATCTTAATTTAAATGTGGCTTTTTCTCCTTTCAACAAACTATAAATTGCTTCGTCTATTAATTGAGATTCTTCAATCACATTTTCAACTTTAATCTTCTCAAACTGATGTAAATCTCTTTTTTGCTCTTTTATTTTTTGATCATAGTGTTCACTCCAAAAAAGCTCTTCATTAGCAGATTTTCTTTTTTGCTTTGCCCTTTCATACATTTCAATTGTCTGCTTAGTATGCTCAATCCTGCGATGTAAAGGATTTTTTAATTCGAGTAACCTATCCAATTCTGATTGCGCATGACCAAGGGCTCTTTGGTCGAATTCAACTTCTTTGTAATGTCGGAGCTCTAGATTTTCCTCAATTGACTTTTTAATTCTAACAATTTCCCATTGATAAAAGTCTATCAATAAATCTAAATCAGTAGCCATCCCAAATAATCAAAGAGACTAAAAATAATGCCGAAATTTTATCCTGCAAAGAAAGATTCCAACTCTTTGAGTGTCTTTTCAGAAGTCTGGATATCCTTTACGATTTCACCTCTTTCCAATACCACAATTCGCTCACAGACCTCTGTTACGTGCATCAAATCATGACTGGAGACCAAAACCGTGACCTCTTCTTTTGCAGCCAATTCCTTGATGATGGCCTTTAATCTTATTTGTGTGGTGGGGTCCAGGTTGGCAAAAGGTTCATCCAGGATTACAACCTCAGGGTTGCCGATAAAACTAGCAACGATCCCTGCCTTTTTTTGGTTCCCTTTGGAAAGGTCACGCAAGTATTTTTTTTGTCCCAGTATTTCCCCATGAAAAAAATCCTCAAATTCTACCAAAAGGGCATCGACATCCGCTTTGTTCCGTCCCCGTAGCTCTCCAATAAAATAAAAGTACTCTTCGGGGGTCAAATAACCGATCAAAAAGCTTTCATCAATAAAGGCTGCCGTAAAAGGCTTCCAAGCTTCGCTTTTATTCACCTGAACTTCGTGGTTTTGGATATGGCCCGTTGTAGGGGGGATCAAATCCAATAACAGACTAAAAAGGGTCGTTTTTCCGGCGCCATTGTTCCCAACAAGGCCAAAACTTTGTCCTTTGGGAATTTCGAGGGATGTTATATTGAGTACGGTGTTGACACCGTACTTTTTTGATAGGTTTTCTATTTCAATCATAGTGTGGTAACGTTGAGTGGATTATCCATTTTTCTGTTGAAATCCTTGCAGCATCACATGCTTCTTATTGGCATATTGTAGCGTTACAACATCCAACAATTTACCTTTGAAAACAAACCCCAAAATGCCTAGACCAACCAAAACTGCAATCGCTGATTCAAAGGAAACCAACCAGTTCAGAATTGAAAACAGGAAGATGGGAACACCCAGGACAGGCAACATAATTAAAAACTGTACTGCGCTGGTTCCCTGCATATTACCAAAGGGGCTTTGGTCAAGCTCTATTCGTTTTTTATTGAATGACCCAAAGTATAAAATAACAGGTATGTTCACTCCCAGATTATAAATGGCACAGGCGGTGTTCACTGCAAATACCTGCCAACCGAAATACACATAGGGAATGGTCAAAAAGAACATGACCACAACACTCACCGTGATTAAGAGTGCTTTGGACTCCAAATATTTTCTAAGTGGAATATTCTGTGACATCATCATACTATAATAGGCACTATCCCAAGCCGGAATGAACTGTCCGAAGTTTGCCAGAAAAATCCCGGTCATAAAAATACCCAGGAAAACGTGCATGCCCACCATGTTGGCATAGATTTCTTGGGTATAGAAAATAAGACCATAAAATACAAAGAGCAGCGATATCCATACTTGGTTCTTGGTCCTTTTGTTGCGCCAAATCAACTTTAAATCCAATTGTAGAAAAGGGGCCATTTCCCCAAACCGTTTGGTCCATGCCAAATCCGAAGCTTTGGCTTCTTTGGCTTTTCCTTTTAGGGCACCATCCAGGTATAATACCCTTTTGAGATAGTTAAAATTTAAAAAATAAAGCCCTCCCAAAACAACTAACGGCACCAATACGGTTATAGGATATGCGTAAAGCGCATGAAAAATGGGTCCAAAGAGTTGTTGTATGGAGATGGTGCCGAAATATTCCAACCCCCAGGACAACACCAAAGTTCCGATAATCACCCCTAGCGCAACATTGCTTTTATTGATAAGAAAATTTAAAAAATTAGCACAAAGTGCAATTAACACCATTGCCATTAGCCATATAAGGACATTCCATACTGGATATCCTTTTACCATCAAGGCGATTGCAAATGGAAAAAACGTTGCCAGTGTCAACAGATTAAAACCTGAAAAAATAGACTTCCCAAGGATGTAGTTAATTATTTTAGCCCTGGGTATGTTCTGTATCAATAAGGGTTTAATATCCATGACAGGTAATTTCTGCATGAAATACCTAAAAAAGAGCTCAGCCAATACCCAATACACCAAAAATTGACTTAATACCCACATAGGACCTTCGGTAGGAGCCAACTTGCGAAGAATAAAATACAGTGTACCCCCAAGGATGCCCAAAGAGACCAAAAGATACAGACCCATGAAGGCCATAAATATTTTAATGCCCACGCTTTTTCCAAAGGAAGCCGATCGGAAGAAGGATTTCCATTGAAGTTTAATGAACTGTTTGAGCATGGGTTGGTGTTTTGCTCTGGATGTTAGTGTCTAAATTAATCGAATTGTTACATAATTCATTTCTGTTTGAACTTTTCGCCATGCTCAAGTGATTCTTTAGTTTTGCAAAAAAATTGTCATGAGTGATTTTCACACTCTTACCATCTCCTCAGTTGATCTGTTGACCCCAAATGCCGTCGCGCTAACTTTTACTGTACCTGATGTCCTCAAGGAAAAATTCAACTTTATTGCTGGGCAGTATATTACAATTAAAAAAGTATTGAATGGTGAAGAAGTTCGACGGGCGTACTCCATTTCGTCTGCTCCTTCATCCGAAAAATTAACCGTGGGCATCAAAAAAGTGCCAAACGGTACTTTTTCAACCTATGCGAATGAATCCATTAAGGCGGGTGATGTCTTGGAGGTGATGCCCCCAGAGGGACGATTTATCTTCCAGCCCAATTCAGAAACCAGAACTTTTGCAGCCTTTGCAGCTGGAAGTGGCATTACGCCAATTGTGAGCATTGTACAAACGGTCTTGGAATCACACGAAGGAAATAAGTTTGTGTTGGTTTTTGGGAATCAAAGTCCCGAAGAGACCATGTACCGAGGGAAATTGCTTGACCTGCAAGAAAAATACAGCAATCGGTTTTTTATTTTGTGGCTCCATAGCCGAAGCAATGAGCCTGACTGCCTTTTTGGACGGATAGAAAATTCGACAGTTAATTTAGTACTAAAAAACAAATTCAAAGGGTTCCATTTTGACGCCTTTTACCTATGCGGACCTGAACAAATGATTACCACGGTATCGGATTCCCTAAAAAACAATGGCATTCCACAGGAGAATATCCATTTTGAGCTGTTTACCTCTTCAGCCCCAGATTTAGATGAAGTAGGGGGTCAGGAAGGCCAAACCACGCTGACCGTTGTTTTAGACGATGAAGAACAAGAACTTATAATGGACCAAAAAGAATTGATCTTGGATGCCGTACTCAAAAACGATATTGATGCCCCCTATTCTTGCTATGGCGGGGTCTGTAGCTCTTGTATTGCCAAGGTTGTGGAAGGGGAGGCTAAAATGGTAAAAAACCAAATACTTACCGAGAGTGAAATTGATGAGGGGTATATTCTCACCTGTCAGGCGTTGCCAACCACGCCGTTTTTAAAGGTTGACTTTGATGATGTTTAGTTCATAATGCCGTCCAGGGCAAAACTAGCTGCATCATAGCCTATGGTGTATGCCCGCTCAATGCCTTTCTTATCCAATACCCCTATATTTTCAAGCGCAGGAGGTTCAATATAGAGATCACATTCTTTGAGTTTTTGGTGGCTTGAGGCATAGATGGCAAGACCTGTAATCCTTCCTGCCAACTGTATGGAGTTTTTCAGGTCCTTTTTGGTAAGTTCCCCGGCAATGGAAACATTACTTCCAATCACAAAATCACAAACGCTTTCCAGATATTCTTTTGGAAAGTTGTTCATAATCCCACCGTCCGCATACATGGTTCCGTTGAATTCAACTGGGCTAAAAACCGGGGTCAGGGCAGCCGATGCCAATAAGGGTAAAATCAGGTTTCCAGATTCAAATCCGGTTTCCGCACCCCTCAAAAGATCGGTGGCTACCACAGAAAGTTTTTTTTCCAATGCCTCAAAACTATCATGGGGGAAATAGCCCTTAAACAATTTAAAATAACGATTGGTATCTATAAAGCCCGGTTTTCCTATCGCAAAAAATCCATACTGAAATAAGGGGGTATCCTTAAAAAACTGTAGCATCTCATCGATGGAATTGCCATTGCCGTAAAGGGCACCGACCAATGCCCCTACACTTGACCCAGAAATCCGTTGGGCATCAATACCGTGCTCTTGCATCGCCCTAATTAAACCAATATGCGCCATACCACGAACGCCGCCCCCGGAAAGGACCAGTCCAATTTGTTTTTCTTGCAGTTTTTGCATTGGAAAGGCGTGTTGTTTTTCAAAATTATAATCTTTAACATAACCCCATAGTAAGGTTCTGTCAAATTTTCGACCAAATACACTTGGTAATTTTATTGTAAGTTTACGTAAACGTGTTTTGTGTACGAAATCCATTCAAATACGGCCATATTGGTTTTTGCGCTTAATCCATCTGAAGAGGTACGGCGCAAAAAAATACGAAGGGGCAAGGTTTTATTTTCGTCACTACATGAACATACGCTTACAGAAGTTAAAAAAACAAGGCTCCCCTTTTTCCAATTCAAAGGGGCTTGCCAAAAAGGAAATTCTTTTGGAGAACGGTTCTCCAATGCCATTCAACACCTTTTTGATTTAGGATTTACCAACGTTATCACCTTGGGCAATGATTGCCCCCAATTGAGCAAAAGGGATATTCTGTACACCGCTTCAAAGCTGGCGTTGGGCCAAAATGTCGTCGCCCCTTCCCTAGATGGCGGTTTTAATATGCTGGGTATTCAAAAAAGTGCTTTTAATAAGGCCGCTTTTGAAAAACTTCCTTGGCAAACAGAAAAATTACTCGATGAAACCTTAAAATATCTTAGGAATTTTGGGTATTCACCAGAACTCCTAAGGGCCTATTCCGATGTGGATTCCATTATGGACCTCAGGCGATTACTGTCAAAAGTCAAGCTGTTTTCCAAAGGACTTTATACCCTATTTTCGGAAATACTCCGGACAACCCAACTCAATTGGTCCTATTTATTCAATACTCCAAACCTACCCAATTTCTCTTTCCCAACGAACAAAGGATCTCCCTTTTCCATCTCCTGAAATTTTTTTCTTTACCCTTTAATTCACTAATAACCCGCCCAAATAGGGCACAATAAATTACTTATGGCAAATTCTTATTATGACCCTGCAGACTTACGAAAATTTGGAAAAATAACGGAATGGAGTGAAGAGTTGGGTGCCAAATTTTTTGATTATTATGGTGCCGTGTTCCAAGAAGGAGCGCTCAGTGCAAGGGAAAAATCCTTGATTGCCCTTGCTGTTTCCCACGTGGTCAAATGCCCTTATTGTATTGATGCCTACACTAAAGATGGCTTGCAAAGGGGTATTACCAAGGAGGAAATGATGGAAGCCGTTCACGCCGGTGCTGCCATTGAAAGTGGGGCATCCTTGGTACACGGCGTACAAATGATGAATAAATACAACAAATTAAGCATGTAGGCGTGGAAAGCATAATGCACCAAATTAAAAAGACAAAAAAGCCCAAAATAAAAACCCTACATTCCAGAAGAAGTGAGTTGGCCTCTGTAAACAGGCAGCTTGAAATTCTGAACGGAGGTCTTTTTGAGGAAGGGGAGCTTCCCTATTTTAAGGACAAAATAGCGGAGATTGGGCTGTTCCCCCTGAGACCAAACAAATTGGAAATCCTTCAAATCAATGTAGGCTACATGTGCAACATCACTTGCGAGCATTGCCATGTGGATGCCGGGCCAGGGCGAAAGGAAATCATGACTACAAACACCATGGAAATGTGTTTGGAGGTCATCCGTAATACAGGAGCCCATACCTTGGATTTGACGGGAGGGGCCCCAGAAATGAATCCTAATTTTAGATGGTTTGTGGAAGAAGCCTCCAAGGCAGGCATCAAAGACTTTATAGTTCGATCCAACCTGTCCATCATTATGGCGCATCCAAAATTTAGAGACCTTCCGGACTTCTTCAAAAAGCACAACGTCCACGTGGTCTCCTCCCTGCCGCACTATACAAGGGGCAAGACGGACAAGCAAAGGGGGGATGGCGTTTTTGATGCTTCCATACAAGCGCTAAAGGAACTGAACGAAAGAGGGTATGGCCGGCCTAACAGCGAGCTGCGTTTGGATTTGGTCTACAATCCCTCTGGCGCATTCCTTCCTGGTGACCAAGCGGCTCTTGAAAAGGATTTTAAAGAAGCCTTGTTGGAAGATTTTGGGATACACTTTCACGGGCTTTTTGCCATTACCAACCTTCCTATTTCGAGGTTTTTGGATTACCTCATCGCTTCGGACAATTATGAGGATTATATGTACGCTCTTGTCGATGCCTATAATCCAGCTGCGGTCAGCGGTGTAATGTGCACCAATACCATTTCGGTAAGCTGGGATGGGTGGTTGTATGATTGTGATTTTAATCAAATGCTGGGGCTAAAAGTGGCCAGCAAGGTAAAGCACATCAAGGATTACAACGAAGCTATTCTAAACAACAGAAATATTATCGTATCACAACATTGCTATGGCTGCACTGCCGGAGCAGGCAGCAGTTGCCAAGGCACCCTAGCTTAATAAAACAGCAACATTATGGTTACCTCGAGCGCAGTCGAGAGGTCATCAAAAACACTAATTTTAACTAGGTCTTGACCTGCTCCCTCAACTGCGCTCAGGATGACAGCTGGACCAGACAAAAAGTTCAACGCAATGAGTTATTTAGAAGCGACAACGGATTTGTACAAAGAAGCAGCTTTAACCCCAGATGTAGGCCTATGCTGCACTACCAACCCCATCTGGGAACTACCTGGACTTACCATCCCTAAAATTATGCAAGAGATGAACTATGGCTGCGGGAGTACGGTTCATGCAAGGGATTTGACCAACAACCCAAAAATTTTATATGTGGGTGTCGGTGGTGGAATGGAATTGCTGCAATTCTCTTATTTCAGTCGCCAAAAAGGAGGTGTTATTGGTGTGGATGTCGTGGAAGAAATGTTGGAAGCCAGCCGCAAGAATTTCAATATTGCCGAAGCGGAAAACGACTGGTTCAAGTCGGAATTTGTCGAGTTACGAAAAGGAGACGCGCTCAATTTACCTGTTGAAGATAACAGTATTGATGTAGCCGCTCAAAATTGCCTGTTCAATATCTTCAAGGAAGAAGACCTTAAACGCGCCATCGAGGAAATGTACCGTGTGCTCAAGCCCCACGGAAGATTGGTCATGAGTGACCCTACCTGTGAACAAGAAATGAACAAAACGCTTAGAGATGATGATAGGTTGCGCGCATTATGCCTTAGTGGTAGCCTGCCCATTAAGCAATATGTTAAAGCACTCACCGATGTTGGTTTTGGCACTATAGAAATTCGCGCCAGAAAACCATATCGCATCCTTGACCCTAAAAATTACCCTACGGATGAGTTGATCTATATTGAATCCATTGAGGTGGCTGCCATCAAAGACCCTATGCCCAAAGACGGGCCCTGCGTATTCACGGGAAAAGCGGCCATTTACTTTGGGGAGGAGGATTATTTTGATGATCATAAAGGGCATGTTCTGCTTAAAAACCAACCTTTGGCCGTATGCGATAAAACGGGCGGTGCCTTGGCCGCCCTAGGTAGGGATGATATTTTTGTCAGCGAGTCCACCTTCCATTATGATGGAGGTGGGTGTTGCTAAAACCTTAAGGGTCATTTATCCGGCAAATCTGCATTTCATCCATTACCAATAAATTAAAATACGTCCGAATAACGCAGAAAATGGATGGATTTTGCGTTAGGACGATTTTTAAAGCATTTTCATCCCATAAGATTTATCCTACAAACCGGTATAGGGAACTTTGCGATGATGGTTCTTAAAATAGCCTGAAAACCCAAATCTTATGCAGACCTCACTACAAAACAGTAAAACCCTTCACCTTTACCGCGAAAAGGGGTTGGCGCTTCTTTACAAAAAAGGATATTATAATACCAGCTTGGAAGATATTTGCTCTCATCTTGGTCTTTCTGAAGAGGCGTTTATCCACAGTTTTGTCTCAAAAGAAGACTTTTTTATAGGAATTACCCAGAACCTCATCCTTCAGAGGGTACTTAACCTCCTAATTGAACCTGTTACCTACCAACAAAGCCCTTTTCCGTTAATTTTAGACAAAATCCAGCTAGACCTGGACAATGCTATGGCCAAGGAAACTGATAATGGTTTTGTGCTGGCCAACTTTATGGTCGAGTTCAACAATAAAAATCATAGAATCAACAAATATTTGATAGATATTCTGAAGATTTGGGAAATTAATTTGGTTTCACTGTTGAGAAAAGGGCAATTGGATGGCTTTGTAAAAAGGGAAGTCGACTGCGAAGGGGTTGCGAAGCATATCATTTCCTCCTATATCGGGGTCAGGACATTAATCGTAGAAGGAAATCCGCGATTACTTACCGATCAACATTTGCAACAACTACGTTACTATTTTTATAGTATTTCTACTTCCTTTGGTGCCTAAAAGGTCATTTTCCATCCAGGATGCCCAGAGCCATTTCCACAATACTATCTGGTGAAACGGAATTAATGGCATCTCGATAGGCTTCAGGATAGGTATTGCCATAAACGGAAGTTGGAATCAATGGGAATCTGGTTCTATCAGGGAGCAACGAATGTTCCATAGGCTGATTGTAGGGTGTAAATCCGGCGTACGGATGGGTTACCCCCCAAATGGTCACCACGGGAACACCATAATTGGCTGCCAAATGACCATTTCCACTGTCCATGGCAATCATTACATCCAAGTTGGAAATAAGGGCAAGTTCTGCATCAAAGCCCAAGTGTCCGGCAACATTCTGAACCCTATCCCCAAACTTGGAATCCCATGCTTTGAGCTGTTTTGATTCCTTTTCACCACCACCAAAGAGCAGCACTTTGTTGTTTTCAGCAATCAATTTTTGTATGACCTGCTCCATTAAATCAAGTCGATACATTTTACCTTGATAGGTTGCAAATGGGGCGATGCCAATAGTTTTGTTGTTGTCGGACCCAATAAACCGTAGTATTGGCCCTGCCATTTTATGTTTTGAAAGGCAATCGTCTTTGCCAACATCAATGGTAAACCCTAGCCCATTGAAAACAGCCGTATATCGTTCAATAGTTGACTTTAATGGTTCAAAAATTTTATTCTTGCTTCTAGTGAGCATTCGCTTTTCCATCCTTCCCTTATTGATCTTTTTAAGGGGAATGCCGTTGAGGCCAAAAAGGAATCCCAGCATTTTACTTCTTAGTACATTATGTAAATCCGCCACATGGGTAATTGAGGAGCGCTTTAGCTCTCGGTACAATTTCCAAAGGCCCCACAACCCCTTGTGATCGGACTTTACATAAGCCGGAAAAACCGTTAGTCCTTCTATAGTGTTAAAAATAGGTTCAAAATGGGGCTTTGTAAGTAGTGTAACCTTGACATCAGGATACTTCCGTTTTAACGAATTTAGTACAGGCACCGTCATTGCCACATCACCCATGGCCGAAAGTCGGATGACCAAAATATGCTTGGAATCAGCCTTTTTGGCCACGAAGCACTGGGTTTAGTTCAGCATCATTGTACATCTTCATTTGTTTGTACACCTTCATGTACTTTTTACCGGCCTTGATTTCGTCCAATAATTCGTCAATGGCACTGGAAAGATCATCACGCTGTTCAAGAAGTACATTCAATTTATCTTGGCATTGCTTGCGATGCGTCTCTGCAGCATCTTCACGGTTGACCTCTTCTCGCATATGGTAGATTTTCAGGGCCAAAATAGAAAGTCGATCGATTGCCCAAGCCGGACTTTCGGTATTGATGCGGGCAGCTTCCTGAATTTCGACCGATTGGTATTTATTTAAGAAATAACTATCGATAAACTCCACCAAATCCGTACGGTCCTGATTGCTTGCATCTATTTGGCGCTTCAATTTCAATGCAGAAACAGGGTCGATTTCAGGATCTCTAATGATATCTTCATAATGCCATTGTACCGTATCTATCCAATTCTTCCTATACAGCAAAAATTCAATACTTCCAGAGGTGTATGGGTTGATAAATGCTTGATTTACATCATCTAAAACATGATATTTTTCAATACTTTCATCAAAAATGGACAAGGCCGTTTTACTGAACATGGTCTCCGTTTTTTGCAAAGATACGCTATTGCAGTAGCCATATGGCAAATACCATGATGGGTAATATGATACTGGCCAGTAAAGTTATTTCCTTGAATTTTTGCTTTTTTACGGTTTCCAGATAATTCCCACAAAAAATTGCAGCTGGAAAAAAAGAAAACAGTTCCAATCCACTTTCACTATTGCCCGTCGCCACAATAATAAGGATTGAAATTACCAAATACGCAAAAATCAGTCGTAAAGACAAGGTACGGCCCAATCTTCTATACCCTAATTTTCCGAATACCAATATCGCGGCAGCAACCATCAAAAGAATATAAAATAGCATTCCATAATTGGGTTTTAAAAAAAAATCAAGCACAATGGGAAACCTATAATGTTCTAGAAAATACCCCGTGTTGTTAAAAAAAAGGGTTGCCGTGAACGCAAGGATCAAAGTACATATAAGTGCAGCAATGGGCATTAGCCATAATCTTAGCTGCTTACCGCCGAACAAATTAATGGCCATATAAAGTGCTATTATGAACAACAACGACCATTCACTAAAAAAGCTGGCCACATAGATCCAAAGTGCCGACTCAAATATTTTTTCTTTGTGGTTTTTTTCATCCCTCAACGCAATTGCACGATTCATTGACAACAAAAGAAAAAAACCAGAGAAAACAACCGTGTTGTTTCTGAGGGTATCTGGGAAAAACAATAACAGTGACAAAAAAAAGAGCATCGCAAAAGAATTATCCAAGGTCAGCTTTTTTGTCTTGACCATAGTACCCAAGAAAAAAACAGAAAGCAAAAGACATGCTGTTGCCAATGCTTTCGAAAAAAATATGGGGTACCCTAACTGAAAACCATAGACCCTCAAAGTAACCCCCCAAAATAGTACTAGCGCCGCACCCAAGAGCACCAAAAAGTTGATGGGCTTTGTTTTATCAAAAAAAGAAGAAACCATGGTGTATTTTCAGCTCAATTCAAAGGCTTTTGCTATTTTTGCCACGTAAATATAGCTAAGATGGGCAGGTTTTTTTACGGTATTGAGGACTTATTCGTGAATGTGCTTTTCGCACCTTATGACCTTTTTCGTTTTATGACCAATTGGTGGTCCTCCAATTCGATAAATTGGATTTTTATGCTAATTGGGTTTGTTGCCATGGTGTATTGGATGGGTCAGCTTAAAATCTTTGATGCCAACGGGGAGGAAGATAAAAGCATTTCTTCCCACTCTTACCTATAGCCCAATCATGTCTTTTATTTTTTAAGTAGTTGGCTTTTTCTAAAGGTCAAAACCGATATCCTTTCGAAAATACATCCCTTCAAAGTGGACCTTCCGCAAGTTGGAATAAGAAGTTTCAAGGGCTTCCTTAAAGTGCTCGCCATATGATGTAAATGCTAATACCCTTCCCCCATCGGAAACCACTTCTCCATTCTGTTCTTTTGTTCCAGCATGAAACACCATGGAGTCCTTAACCGTGTCCAATCCCTTGATTTCCCTGCCTTTTTCGTATCCCTCGGGATATCCTCCGGAAACGGCAATTACTGTGGCTGCAGAACGCTCATCTATTTTAAGCTCAATTTCATCCAGTCGTTTTTCGGCAACAGCATGAAACAGTTCAACAAGGTCGTTTTTTATCCTTGGGATGACCACTTCGGTCTCGGGGTCTCCCATCCGAACGTTGTACTCAATGACTTTAGGTTGATTGCCCTGTACCTTTATCAAGCCAATAAAAATGAACCCCACATAGGGTATGCCATCTCCTTTCAGTCCTTCAATGGTAGGCTTAACAATGCTATCCTCTATCTTAGTGTGAAGATCTTCATCTACAAAAGGGACTGGGGAAATAGCCCCCATTCCCCCTGTATTCAATCCGGTATCCCCTTCCCCTATCCGCTTGTAATCCTTGGCCATCGGCAAGATTTTATAATGCTCGCCGTCCGTCAATACAAAGCAACTCAATTCGATGCCATCCAAAAATTCTTCTATGACGACCGTTCTGCTGGCATCACCAAATTTTGAATCCACCAACATGGTCTTTAATTCCTTTTTGGCTTCGTCAATAGTATTTAAAATGAGAACGCCTTTGCCAGCGGCCAGACCATCAGCCTTCAACACATAAGGGGGCTTTAAAGATTCAAGAAACCGATAGCCCTCTTCTAAAGTTTGTTTAGAAAAACTTTGATAGGCTGCTGTGGGAATATTGTGGCGCATCATAAACTCTTTGGCAAATTCCTTACTGCCCTCCAAGGTAGCGGCCAATTTTCGGGGCCCAATAACAGGGACCGTTTTTAGAAATTCGTCTGCTAAGAAATAATCATGAATCCCCTCTACCAAAGGAACTTCTGGTCCTACAACCACTAGATTTATCCCCTTGTTTAAAACTAGTTGTTTTATCCCCTCAAAGTCAGCAACGTCAACATCACAATTTGTCGCAATAGTTGCTGTGCCCGCATTGCCGGGAGCTACAAAAAGTTGGTCAATTTTCTTGCTTTGTAAAAGTTTCCAAGTAATTGTGTGTTCACGACCTCCTGAACCTAGGACCAGTACTTTCATCTGAAATAAATTTCTCAAATGTACTTACTATGGTAAAAAAATAGGATGAATTGCTCTATTTTCTGTTGACATTGGAAAAGTCACGATGGGCCTTTTTTTCATGCTCTTCTTTGGAAAGCGTTTTAAAATAATCAAATGTTTTTCGCATTCCTTTTTCCCTATCTACTTTTGGTTCCCAGCCCAAAATCTCTTTGGCTTTTGAAATATCAGGTTGTCGTTGCATGGGGTCATCTTTAGGAAGTGACTTGCACACTATTTTTTGATTTGTGCCGGTCAACTTGATGATTTCCTCAGCAAATTCCTTTATTGTGATTTCATTAGGGTTGCCAATATTCATCGGAAGGGTATAATCACTCATCAACAATCGATATATGCCCTCTATTTCATCTTCCACAAAACAGAATGATCTTGTTTGCGAACCATCACCAAAAACCGTTAAATCTTCGCCACGGAGCGCTTGACCCATAAAAGCGGGAATAACACGACCATCGTTCAATCGCATTCTAGGACCATACGTATTAAAAATTCGAACAATCCGTGTGTCCAAACCATGAAAGCGATGATAGGCCATAGTCATGGATTCCTGGAACCTTTTGGCCTCATCATAGACCCCTCTTGGACCGATTGTGTTGACATTTCCATAATATTCCTCGTTTTGTGGGTGTACCAATGGGTCCCCATAAATCTCAGAGGTAGAGGCAATCATAAAACGGGCACCTTTTTCTTTTGCAAGCCCAAGTAGATTATGTGTGCCCAAAGCACCAACTTTCAGTGTTTGAATTGGAATCTTTAGATAATCAATGGGGCTCGCAGGAGAGGCGAAATGCAGAATGTAATCTAATTTCCCAGGCACATGGACAAACTTGGTCACATCATGATGATAGAACTCAAAATGTTCCAATTTCATTAGGTGTTCAATGTTCTTAAGATCACCCGTTATCAAGTTGTCCATCCCAATAACATGGTGGCCTTCTCCTATAAACCTATCGCAAAGGTGTGAGCCAAGGAATCCGGCTGCTCCGGTGATAAGTACTCTTTTCATGTTTTAATCCAAATTACTTGTGCCAATTTTATAATAAGTGAATCCTATTTCTTCCAATTGCGCACCATCTAAAATCCCTCTGCCATCAAAAACAAAAGCGGGCTTCAACATATTTTCATAAATACGTTGCCAGTCATAATGCTTAAATTCATCCCATTCCGTCAATATGGCCACCGCATGAGCATCTTTACAAGCCTCGTACACGTCAGTCACTACCTTTACGTATTTATGATTTTCCTCTTTATCCCGAGAGTTTAGATAGGCGAGATCGGAAAATATGGTTTCTTCACTTACTTGAGGGTCAAAAACCGATATGTTGGCCTGTTCATGCAATAAATTATCAGCAACATAAATAGCTGCAGATTCCCTAGTGTCATTGGTGTCCTTTTTAAAGGCCCACCCTAGAAAAGCAATTTTTTTACCATTAACCGTGTTATAAAGGGTACTAATTATATTATCTGAAAACCGATTTTTTTGATGGTCGTTCATGATAATAACTTGTTCCCAATAATCGGCCACTTCATTTAAACCATAACTTTTTGCTATATAGACAAGGTTCAAAATATCTTTTTGAAAACACGACCCTCCAAAACCGACCGACGCTTTTAGGAATTTGGGGCCTATTCTGCTATCCATACCAATTGCCTTGGCCACCTCATCTACATCTGCTCCAGTTTTTTCACAAAGTTCAGATAGTGCATTTATCGAAGACACTCTTTGTGCCAAAAATGCATTAGCAGTTAGTTTGGACAACTCAGAGGACCATACATTGGTCGTTAAAATGCGTTTCCTAGGAATCCAGTTGGCATAAACCTCAACGAGTGCCTCAATAGCCTTTTTCCCTTCTGAAGAAACTTCCCCTCCTATCAAGACACGGTCCGCGTTTAATAAGTCAGAAATGGCCGTTCCCTCCGCTAAAAACTCTGGATTTGATAACACCTGAAACTTCACCTTGTTACCAGTATTGTCCAAAATGCTCCTGATAGCCGAAGCCGTGCGAACAGGCAAAGTTGATTTCTCAACAACAATTTTATCATTCTTGGCAACCCTAGCTATTTGGCGAGCACAGATCTCAACGTACTTTAAATCCGCCGCCATTCCTTTCCCTTTACCATAGGTTTTGGTGGGAGTATTTACAGAAATAAAAATCATCTCAGCCTCTTCAATTCCTTTTTCTACATCAGTTGAAAAAAACAGATTTCTTCCTCTTGCCTCTTTCACAACTTCAGGAAGACCGGGTTCGTAAACTGGGAGATTGTTTAAGTTCTTATCATTCCAAGCTTCTATTCTGCTCGGATTGATATCAACGACCGTTACATTGATATCTTGGCATTTTTGTGCAATGACAGCCATTGTTGGTCCACCCACGTATCCGGCGCCAATGCAGCAAATGTTTTTTATCTTCATAAAAAATGGTTTAGGAGAACAAAAATACTATTCTAATCAATCCTTTTGTTTAAATAAGCTAGTCTTGAAATCAATATGCTTTAACCTCCCCTTTAAAAACGTTTAAAACAGTTTGAACGATAATCTTAAAATCTAATATTAAAGACCAATTCTCTACGTAAAAAATATCGAACCTCAATCTATTCAATCCGTCCCTATCTTTTTCAATTTCTCCTCTCTCTCCTTTGACCTGGGCTAATCCTGTTATTCCAGGTTTAATAAAGTGTCTCACCATGAACTTGTCAATCTTTTTGGACAGATCATCTGTTAATACCAAGGGGTGGGGTCTTGGGCCGACTACAGACATGGAACCAAAAAGAACATTGTAAAATTGTGGTAATTCATCAATGCTTGTACGTCTAATAAACTTCCCAACATTGGTTATTCTGGAGTCATTTTTTGTAGCCCATTTTTGGTCAGAATCATTATTGGGTCGCATTGAACGAAATTTGTAACAGTAAAACTCCTTATTGTCAACACCATTCCTTACCTGCCTAAAAAAAATCGGCCCTTTCGACTCTAATCTTATTATTATGGCTAAAAGAGGGGTGAGCCAGGATAGAAGGGCTAGAATTATGATGGCGGAAAAAGCAATATCGAATATCCTCTTTATGAAGGCATTTATTGGGTTATGCAATGGTATATCCCTAAGGGATAAAACAGGAATGTAATCGTAATATTCGAACTTTAATTTTTTCGAGAATATATTTTTGTTGTCGGGAATGAATTTCAGTGTTTTTAAATTGTTATCCGCAAAGCCAACAAAAATTGCAAGTTGCTCACTATCTAGCTCAGAAATAGAACAATAGATTTCATCAATATTATTTTTTGCAATGAAGCGCAAACACTTTTCTATTTTAAATGATTGTTCCTGGGGAGCAAATTGTTTTATGAAATTATAGCCATAACCCGTATTGGTCCTAAAAACCGTAATTAATTGATCGGTTTTTTTATTCTTACCGATAACCACAACATTCCTTAAGTTTGCTTTTGTTCGTTCCCGGTATTCCATTAAAAGGTAGTAGTTAAGGAATTTTACTACGGAAACTGCCGTTAAAACAAAAAATCCATATTGCCCTAATGCCAACCGGCTGATACCAGGTTGTTTAAAAATTCCGATAAAAGCATAAAGAATTAAGAAAAAGATAAAGAACTGGGTGAAAATTTTACTGAGAATTTGAGGTACTTTGGTATATCCATGTACCTCATAAAACTTGTTCTTGAAAGATAGCATTAACCATCCCAAGGTTAGATACGCGTGGAATAATA
>JBCDBE010000018.1:0-37424 GCA_039184365.1 Bacteroidota bacterium
GTTGAATACTAATAAGATTCTCTTTATTAAAGCCAAGATTTCTTTTTTGGGTAAAGTTGAGTTGTTGGGTAACAATGATCACGGTGCTTATTAAGGCAATCGAAATAACAAACTGGAATATGACCAGGGCCTTTCTCAAGTTGGAGTGCCCCACATTTAAATTCACCGAGGTCTTGATTGCAGCCAAAGGTCTAATAGATGACAATATTAGGGCAGGGTAAATACCTGCTATCAAGCCAGTCAGCAATCCTACACCCAAAATACTAAGAATGATTTGTGACTGAAAAATACTGATGAAGTTTAAATTGCCATCCACCAGTTCATTGATGAAAGGTAAAAGAGCAGCTGTTATGGGAATACTTATTAGAACCGAGAAAAAGGACAACAATACCGATTCACCCAAAAACTGATAGATTAAAGCAGATTTATGGGCTCCAATTACTTTGCGCACCCCGATTTCCTTTCCTCTTTTATTAGCTCTTGCGGTACTTAGGTTGATGAAATTGACGCAGGCGACCAATTGAATGAAGAATGCAAGGGTCAGT
Organism: Bacteroidota bacterium; assembly: GCA_039184365.1. Classification (GTDB taxonomy): domain Bacteria; phylum Bacteroidota; class Bacteroidia; order Flavobacteriales; family Flavobacteriaceae; genus Croceivirga. Next base: position 546 of record JBCDBE010000018.1, read on the forward strand.
AAAAAATAGAGGTATTGAATATCCGAAACCTTTTCAATTTGGAAAGAGACATCCTTTGACCTCAAATGGATATCGGTTACCTTTTGCAACAATAGCTCTTTTTTCATTCCGATTTCGTCCAAATCGCTACCTCCCCTCCGTCTCAGAAATTCTGGCAGTTTTGTTTCGACCGATCTTGGACTAGCGTTGTCCTTTAATTTGACGTAGGTATAGGTTAAGTTGTTTTGTGCGTAGTTCCCATAACCTTTGACGAATTCACCCAGGCCGGGCGTATTCATACTTATAATATAGTTGGGCCTTAAATGTGATTTACCAAAAGATTCGTCAAAGACCCCTTTGACGGTCAACTTTAAGGGGTCACCGTCATAGCCCGAAATTTCTACGGATTGACCTACAGCTTTTTCTTCTCCAAAAAGCTTTTTTGACAAACTTGATGAAAGGATTAAGGTACTGGGTTCATGTAATGCCTTTTGGGTACCTTCCAACAATTTAAAGTCGAAGAACTTGAAAAATGTCGAGTCGGCCAAATAGGCCCTTGACTCGTAAAAGCCACTTTCCTCACCAGCTCGCCTAATAATGTCCACGTTAAAAAAATCGACAAGTACAATACGACAAGCCTCTTCAATTTCAGCGAAGTCTTCCTTCATTGCAAAAGCAATAGGAGGTGAAGTGCCTGCAGTTTTTATGTCATTTGTCCCTAAACTAGCCCCTTCGATATTGGTTTGCAGCCGGTAAATGGATCCTGCACTTTTATGGTGTTGGTCATACCCCATTTGATCAAAAACATATAACAGTATGGTTAGACAACTTACCGTGCCAGCGGTAAGACCCAATAGATTAATGATACTCTGTTGCCTGTTTTTGACAAGATTCCTCCAAGCGATTTTTAAATAGTTTTTGAACATGACGGGTTCATTTTTTGATTTTTTCTAAAGGGGTCTGATGGATGCCTTCCCTATAATAATGCCCCGATTGATATTGGGACGGCCATCATAACGAACTAAGGCCTCACCGAAAGCGGTGAGCTTTATTTTATCGCTAACGTTGAGCTTAAAATCGCTTTCCCCATAGGCGGTAATTCGCGTAACATCGTTTTCAACCCCCAGGGTATTGACCCTACTTTCGCCATAGGCGGTATATTTCTGGGTTTCAATGGCACCTGATTCAATGTCCAATTCACTTGCTCCATAGATGGAAGTACGCAGTTTGTTTAATTTGGCCTCTTGCACTACTACTTTTGACTCCCCGTAAAGCACCAACCGGAATTTTTGTTGCTCCAAAGGGCTTTCTAAGGTGATGGTCTGTTCCCCTCTAACAGAAAGTCGTTTTAACGACCTATAGCTTATGGTAACGACGGCTTCTGTTCTAGTATAAATAGGGTGTTTGCTTTTGCCGTATTCCGTTTTGTGTTTTTTGCGTTTGGTAAGGAATTTGGCGTCTTCAAGATAAATTCTCAAGGTTTTACCTTTAACCTCTACCTTGATTTTTTCAAGGGGCACATCAGATTCGTCAATGGCAACCTCTTCCTTGTTGCCTTCCCTAAATGTGACTTCGATGTGTGGACTTACAATAACTTTGTTGAAGGACGTTACTTCAACGGTTTTCAATTGCGCTTGAATTTCCGAGGTAAGCGTAATCAAAAACGACAATAACAGTAAATACGCTATTCTTCTTTTCATGATCGTTTTTTGATTGATGAATAGAACTTTTTAAACCATGGCGCCTACGGCCCTGTTTTGACTTTCGGTCACAATTTGACCATCAAATAGATTGATGACCCGATGGGCATAGTGCGAATCCCTATCAGAGTGCGTTACCATTACAATGGTTGTGCCTTCTTGATTGAGCTCGGTCAAGAGGTTCATTACTTCTATACCGTTTTTGGAATCCAAGTTACCCGTGGGCTCATCTGCAAGAATCAATTTTGGATTGGTGACAACCGCTCTTGAAATAGCGACCCTCTGTTGTTGCCCTCCTGACAATTGTTGTGGGAAGTGCTTTTCCCTGTGCGCGATTTTCATGCGTTCCAGTACCGTTTTGACTTTTTCCCTTCTTTCGGTCTTTCCCATTTTCAAATAGATAAGGGGAAGTTCCACATTTTCGTAAACGGTCAATTCATCAATAAGGTTAAAGCTTTGGAAAACAAAGCCCAAATTTCCTTTTCGTAGTTGGGTCCTTTGACTTTCCCGCAATCCGGCAACTTCATGACCAGCAAAATTGTAGCTCCCCTCAGAAGGGTTATCCAACATGCCAATAATGTTCAATAAAGTGGATTTGCCACAGCCAGAAGGCCCCATGACTGCGACAAATTCACCTTCTTCAACATTTAGGTTGACCCCAATTAGGGCTAAGGTTTCTACTTCTTCTGTCCTAAAACTCTTTTTTAAATTCTGAATCGTTATCATTTTTTATGGTAATTACTTTTGTTAATCGGTTAAAAAGGTTCTTCTGCTTTACAATCCTCCTCTGACAGTATTAAAAAACCGTCATCTAGATGGTTGTCCATTTCAATGTATGGAATGGAATTGATATCGAAATAAGGCTCATAGGGGGAAAACCCCAGCGGAAGATATTTTCCGGTATCAAAACCAAGGGTAAGCTCTTCTTCCTCAATAAAATGAATTGATGTTAGGTCCGTTGACTCCTCATAAGCATCAAAACCTATTGGAAGGTATTTTGCTGTATCAAAACCCAGGCCATGGTCCTCTTCATCAATGAAGGCAACACGGGCCAAGTCCAAGTAGAAGGTATGGGGATCAAAATTCTCCGGCAAATAATCATATGGGTCAAATCCCAATTCAATTGCCTCGTCCTCTATAAATTCAATGGTACTTATGTCCAGATCGGAAGCTTCCTCATCCTCATTATCCGTAGCATTTGAAAAAAGGGCCGTCTTGACTATCGTATGGTCCATATTGGCAATGAGGGTTTCAAATTTTTCTTTATGCGGTAAGGCTTCCTTTATGGGACTTACTTCCCAAGTACCTTGGTCTACTGCTGCTATGGCGGAGCTTGATAAGAGCGCGCATCCATAAATCATGATTAATCTGTTCATTTTTTGATGTTTTAATAGTTATTTTAATACAATTCGTTCTGCTTCTCCAAAGCTGTCATAATTACTGGTTATTACCTGTTCTCCAGGTTCAAGCCCCTCAAGGACCTCAAAATACCGCGTGTTTTGCTTGCCTACCCTGATATTGCGTTTGATAGCCTCACTTCCATTTGGGTCCACTACGAAAACCCATTGACCACCAGTGCTTTGAAAAAACCCACCCTTGGGTAATAACAAGGCATCATTGGACGCTCCCAACTGCAGTCTAATATTATAACTCTGTCCAGCGCGAATGGTTTCAGGTTTGTCACCGGTAAAGACAAGATCTACGTTAAACCGACCGTTTCTAACCTCGGGGTATACTTTCCGTAAACGCAGGTCATACTCTTTGCCATTTCGTTCCAGGGTTGCGGATAGATCCCGCTTTACACGGTCGATGTAGTGCTCGTCAATGGCCGCTTCGATTTTAAAGTCGGTAAGCACATTGATTTGCCCAATTCGTTGGCCTTGCGAGATGTTCTGCCCGATTTCTGCATCCAAAAAACCCAACTGTCCGTCCGCCGGCGCCCGAACATTTAAATGGTCTAGCCGTTCATAGACCATGGAGAGGGTTTTTTTCATGCGTTGTAAATCGGTATCCAATCCGGCCAAAGAGGTCTTCCGAAGCTCATCGTCCTGTTCGGTTTGTACCTTTACTATTTCAAATTGCTTTTGGGCCAACTCGTAGTTTTCTTTTGAAGTGAGGTATACTTCTTTGGAAATGAGTTCATCGGAATAAAGGGCTTCGTTTTGTTCATAGTTTCTTTTCAATCGCTGTAAATCAGTTCTTGTGGTGGCCAATGAACGGCGGCCTTCAACCTGCCTCGCATCGAATGTTAGTCGTGTGGAACGCAAATCATTCTGTTTGAGCGCTAAATTGCTTTCGCTCGCCAAAATCTGTTCGTAGAGATTCATGTTTTCGAGCTTTAGGATGATATCTCCCTTTTTGACCATGGCACCCTCTTCTATCAATTTTTCGGAGACCCTACCGCCTTCGTACGCATCCATGTAAATGGTTGCAATGGGGGCCACATTTCCATTAATGGTGATGTAGTCATCAAACTTTCCATTGGCCACCTCAGAAATGGAGAGGCGCTCTTTTTCTGTTCTAAATGTAGATTTGGAGCTGCCAAAGGCCAATTTCCACCCGACAAATAGGAGTAATGTTCCCAATGCGATATATCCGTAATGCTTGGGGCGCAATCCTTTTTTCTTTTCTAGTTGTATATCCATTTCTAATTGATATTAAATATTGGTAGACCCCGGTAAAAATCCAGGGTGCTATTATTGACCAGTAGTCTTAAATGGGCTTGTAGGTATTGGTTTTGGGCCGTTGCAAATAATGTTTTGGCCCGCCCCAATTCAATGGCATTTATAATTCCCCTTTCATATCTTTTTTGGGCAATGGAAAAGGCCAGTCGCTGCGATTCCATCCCTTTTTCGGTCTGAACGGTTTCGGCCATAAGGGCATTGTGCTCTTGCACCAATTGTTGTATGATTTGATACAGTTCCTGTTCTGTAGACTTGGCCCTGTTCTTGGCTCGTTCCAGGGCGATCTTCTGTTGCTTTACCCTGGAACGGGAGGCCCATCCATTAAAGACGGGCATATTTAAGGAAGCACCTATATACTCAAAAGTGTTATCGCGAAATTGGTCCCTAAAGGGAACAGTGGCACCTAACGAGTCGGTTTGTGTTTCAAAGTACCCCGTACCGATACCACCGCTCAATGAAAGCGAGGGATAGAGACTGCTACGGGTTGCCGATAAGGTTTTTTTTGCGGCTTTCACACGATATCCCTGTGCTTTGATGGAGGGCATAAAAGCCTTTGCTGCAAAAAAGATGGAGTCAGAATCCGCTGTTTCAGGATTTTCGTTTTCAATATTGGAAATTAATTCGGGTTGAATGGTGATCTCACTCTCCCCTTCAATGTTCATGGCCTGCAATAAAGTTAGCTTAGCCACTTTTAAGCGATTCTCATTTTGGGTAAGCACTAGTTTATCCTGAAACAGCAAGGATTCCGCCTCGTAAAGATCTGCTCCTGCCATTACGCCCAATTCCACCTGCTTTTTGACCAAACCATAATTGGTTTGGGATATATCAACCTGTTCCTTGGAAATTGTGATGAGCCCATCAATAAACTGAATGTCATAATAAGCGGCCATGACCCTAAAAGCCAATAAATATTTCTGTTGCAGGTGCTCTTCCTTTGTTGCCTTGTATAAAAATTTTGAAGCTTTAAGGGTATTGATTTTTAGGAAACCTTGGAACAAATCGAAAGAACCATCCAAAGAATAATTGTTAGAGAAAATATCGGTATTAACAATGCTGTTGTCATCTGGATTGACCTGACGACCATATCGAATAAAGTAATTGGCAAAACCGCTGACCGTAGGAAGTAAATCACGAACCGACTGACGATAGGTTTCCTTATTGGATTGGGTATTGAATTCAAAATCATTAAGCTGAAGATTGTTTTCAATGGCGTATGACACACATTCATCCAAAGTCCATATTTTCTGTGCTATGCCTTTTGAACAAAGAAAGAATACGATACTAAAAAAAAGCAGTTTACTGTTCATTTTTTGATTGCTATGCCAAAGTAGTTGCTATTCCTGTGCCATTATTTTAATTAATTGAAAATCAAATAATTGAAAGAAAACGATATTATACCAGATTTTCACATTGTAAAATATTTGTACAAGATGTGTCAAAAAAATTGACATATTAATTCTATTTTAGCGTATGAGCACCTCCAACATATGGGCTTTACTGGGATACAATATTTGGTATGGATTTTGATCGCCCAAAACAGTACCCACAATATAAATAGAAACCAATGCTTGATGCGAAAATCTTAGTAGTTGATGACAACAAAAGTGTTCTAAGTGCTTTGGAAATTCTGTTACAGTTCGATTATAAGAGTGTTCAGACACTTTTCAATCCAAATCAAATATCTTCGTTCCCCAAATTGGAGGAGATCGACATTATTTTGTTGGACATGAACTTTTCTGCAGGAGTAAACACGGGAAATGAAGGATTATTTTGGTTGAAGGAAATTAAAAAGAAGTCCCCCAATACTTCGGTCATCATGATGACTGCCTATGGGGCCGTTGACCTAGCGGTGAAGGCACTCAAGGAGGGAGCTTCGGATTTTGTCCTTAAACCATGGAACAATGAACGTCTATTGACTACGGTAAAGTCAGCTTATGAACTTCGAAAATCAAGAAAAGAGATACATCAACTCAAGAAGAAGGAAAGCCATTTAAAGCAGGTCATTAACGAAGGCAAAAACAATATTATTGGCAATTCAAAAGCTTTGACATCGGTCCTGGAATTGGTCAAAAAAGTGGCCAAGACGGATGTCAATGTTTTAATAACGGGAGAAAATGGTACAGGGAAAGAGTTGATGGCCAGGGAACTCCATCGACTTTCTTCTCGCAAGAACGAGGTGTTTATTAACGTGGACATGGGTTCCATTGCCGAAAACCTCTTTGAAAGTGAGCTATTTGGGCATACGAAAGGTTCCTTCACTGATGCAAAGGAAGATCGTGCGGGTAAGTTTGAGGCCGCCCATCAGGGAACCCTATTTTTGGATGAAATGGGCAACCTTTCCTTACAGACCCAAGCAAAATTATTATCGGCCATTCAAAACAAATCCATTGTTCGAGTGGGTTCCAACAAATCAATTGCAGTTGATATTCGCCTGATCTGTGCTACCAATTGTAATTTGCAGCAGATGGTAGCTGATGGGCTGTTTCGTGAAGATTTGCTGTATCGCATCAACACCATCCATATTGAGGTTCCTCCTTTAAGGGAACGAAAGGGAGATGTTGTGGTTTTGTCCAGTTTTTTCTTAAAAAGATTTGCGAATAAATATGACAAACCTGGATTGCGAATCAATAATATTGCGCAAGAAAAATTAGAGGCTTATCCATGGCCAGGGAATATTAGGGAATTACAGCATACCATGGAGCGCGCTGTCATTCTTTCTGAAGGTAATGTGTTGAAACCAAACGATTTTCTATTGCATCCCAAAACGTCCCAATCTTTTGATGAAGGGCCCAAAACCTTGGATGAGATGGAACTTCAGATGATTACCAAGGCACTTGAATCGCATGATGGCAATTATAGTGCCGCCGCCGAGCAATTAGGGGTTTCCCGACAAACGTTGTACAATAAAATGAAGCGGTTGAAAGTAGATGGCCAGTAGAAATTTTTATATACAACTTATACTTCGGGTTGTTTTTTTGACCTTAACCAGTGTTGGAGTAGGATTTTCATTCGTTTACGCCTCCTATATTGCCCTGGGTTTCCTAGTGATGCTATTGGTAGCCCAAGTATTTGCACTGATCAAGTTCATTAATAGCACCAACCGAAAAATCGCTTATTTCTTTGATGCCATAAAAAATGAGGACTTTACACTGCGCTTTCCGGAACGGGTCAATATAAAATCCTTCAAGGAACTCAACCAAAGCCTTAATCGCGTCAATGGGTTGATTCAAGAGGTGCATCTACAGTTACAGATTCGTGAAAATTATTACCAAGAGATTTTAAAGCAGGCCAATATTGGCATCATGTCCTTTAATGAAAAAGGACATATCCTATTTTCCAATCCCACCCTTGAAAAGCTTTTGAATTATAGCCCTTTGAACCATATCAAACAACTCAACCAAATAGACAAAGGACTTTATGCCATTTTTAAACCTTTCGAACCTTTTGAACGAAAATTATTCCAACTGACCAATGAGCGGGAGCAAAAGCAATTGGCGTTGAAATGTACCCCAATGACCTTGGATAAGAACCCGCTCCTTCTGGTGGTAGCTCAGGACATACATCATGAATTGGACGAAAAGGAAACCGATTCCTGGGTAAAGTTGATACGGGTTTTGACCCATGAAATCATGAATACCATCACGCCCATCACGTCTATTTCAGATTCCATCTTAAAACACTTTAAGTCCGTAGCATCAGAATCTTCACAGACCGTTGAAATAGAAAAGATGACCAGTTCCATTCGAGGACTAAAAGTGATTCGTGACCAAGGGACCGATTTAATGGAATTTGTACAATCGTATCGTAGTTTTTTGAACGTTCCCAAACCGGATAAAACCCTAATATCCGCACATAAATTATTTGAAAAGGCACGTGTGCTTACTTCCAAAGAAGCCAATGCAACCACTAAAATAAGCTGGTCCATACAACCGAGTGGTTTGGAACTGTTTGTGGATGAAAAGCAGATAACCCAGGTGCTGATCAATTTGGTCAAGAATGCTGCACACAGTTTGGAAGGACAAAAAAATGGAGTTATTCAGGTATTGACCTCCGTGGATGGGAATGATAGAAAATTTATCGAAGTTAGGGACAATGGTCCAGGAATTCCTGAAGATTTAGCGGATGAAATCTTTGTTCCGTTCTTCACCACAAAAGACAAGGGAACTGGAATAGGGTTGAGTTTGTCCAAACAAATCATGCAACGACACGGGGGAAGCTTAAAATTACATTCCATTCCCAATACCGAAACCACGTTTACCCTTCTTTTTGAATGATTCCAAGATTAAAAGAACACGTGTATGCCTTTTGCCAGAAATACGCCGATTCGCGGTCGGCCCGTATTCATTCGGAAATCCAAAAATTAAACGAAGGATTGCAGTCTGAAACAAAAAGTACAGCCGGGGACAAACACGAAACCGGTAGGGCCATGCTACAGTTGGAACGTGAGAAATTGGGCAAACAACTTTTGGAAGCAGAGAATATGAGACTTGTGATGAGCCGCATTTCCCCTAATCAAAAAAGTGAAAGAGTAGCGATGGGGAGTTTGGTTTCCACCAATAGGGCAACGTATTTTATTTCAATTTCGGCAGGTAAATTCAAGGGTAAAAATGCTGAGGTTTATTGTATTTCCGCAAAAACGCCCATTGGACAATTATTGATGGGGAAAACGGCTGGTGACACCTTTTGGTTTAAGGGACAACCTTCCAACATTGTTTCTGTAATATAAACGGTTCAACTATTCTAAGGCTTTAGAATAAAGTGCAGGGTATCATTATTTAAATAATTCAATACCAGCTCACCTTCTTCAAGTGAATAAGGGATTACAAAGGCTTGGCCGTTGGACGTATTTCGAATGGCATCATAATATCGTTCTTCCCACTCCGTACTTGCTATTTCTGTAACACCATATATCAAGGTCAAAAGGCCATTATCTAAACTGTATTGTCCAGGTTCAAGAAAATTATTACCGGCCATGCCATTCATTAGGCCGTTATACTTCAAACGCCAGTACACCGGCTTATCATCATTAGGTGGTTTTATTCTCCCTTCGGTAGTTTCATAATAGGACAATTGCCAAAAACCGACCAAATCATCCAATGTTGGTGTTGCGGTATCAATTTTAATATCTGTAACCTCAAAAAAGTCTGCACAAATGTCCTCTAAATCAAAAGATTCATAGATATGCCCACTGAAAACAACTCGTTGACCGTCTTGCTGAAATTCCTCATCCAAATTGCAAGGGGACAAAATCCCTAAGGGATTGTCATTTAATCGAACACTGGGTTCAATACTATAGCCGTTGAACCCACTGAAAACGATACCGGAAATCTCGTTGACCGTTTCCATAATCCTTCTGTTATCCTCTTGGTAACATCCAGGTTCAGGATCATCATTGGAACATCCCAATAGTGCAATTAAAACAAAGAATGAATAAAATAGGGATAGATTAAGGAACTTTGCTTTCACCATAAGAGGATATTTCATGTATTGATGGGATAATTAAAGTAGTAAAAAGTTGCACGGATCAATTGACTTTAACATTTAAAATACCTCTTAAAAGCACGCTTTGGAGCAAAACATTGGTAAAACATAAGAAATGGTACTGGACACTATCTTAGGGATTAACCTTCCCATAAAAACGTTCAGTAACAATCTTCCTTATCTTTAGTACATAACCTTGTAAAATAAACATCATGACAACACAAGAAGTTGCCGACCAGTTGGTAAAACTGTGTCGCGAAGAAAAGTATCAAGAAGCATACGACCTTTATGCTGATGATGCCGTGAGCATTGAAATGGATGGTATGCCAGGGGAGAAAGTAACAACGGGCAAAGAAAACATCTGGAACGGGTATCTACAATGGGCGGAAGGCATTGAAGGAATCCATGGTGGGTCCGTGGGCGATCCCATTGTAGCGGCCAACCATTTTGTGGTACCGATGTCCATGGATGCTACCTTTAAAGAGAGCGGACGTTGGGCCTTTGACGAACTTTGCGTGTATCAGGTAGAAAATGGTAAAATCAAGCAAGCACAGTATTTTTATGAAGTGCCGGAGATGGGATAGTTAATTCAGATTGGGCTTCCTTCTGTTTGCTTTCTTTTCAGAAGTTTTGCCTTTGGATTTCAACCGTTTTTCAATTGAACTTTTAGAAGGCTTTGTGGGCTTCCTTTTTTTAGGCATCCGCAATGCCTTTTTTAATAGTTCAAAAAACCGCTTAATGATCAAATTTTTATTTTGGTGTTGACTACGGGCTTCGTCACATTGCAAAATCAAAATATTTTCCTTGGTCAATCTATTCGAAAGCCTTCGTAACAAAAGCTCTTTTTCATCATCGTTTAGACCATTGGAATTCAGAACATCAAAACTAAGCTCAACTTTTGAAGAAACTTTATTCACATGCTGACCACCTGCCCCACCACTTCGGATGGCTTTAAACCGTAGTTCCTTAGAAATGACTTCAGGATTCATTTTCAGCAAAGTGTTTTAGTCGGGAATTTACCAACTGCAACGAAACATTTAAGAAGACCTTGGTGTGTGCTTGTAAGGGGCTACTGTTGTTGAAAAAAATGGTCTGTTCATTTTGGGACACCCCCTCAATGAGATAAAAATTCCCCTTAAAATGGGTGTTGACCACATAGACCTCCAAACCTGACTTGCTAGAAATTTCAAACTCATGGGGGTAGACCAAAATGGATGTGTTTGATGCAGCATATTCCTTAAGTGCCTTTAGGGGAACCTCGTTGACCATCCCAAATAGGGAAGCGAGATACTTGCTTTTTGGATTTTTAAATAGGTGTTGCGTTGGCTGGAAGTCCGCTATCCGGCCATCTTTAAGTACCAATATTTCATCTGCAAAGGAAAGCACATCATCGCTATCATGGGTGGCCGTCAATACCGAAATGCCCTTTTCCCTTAAGTAGGGAAATAGGCGATAGCGAAGTTCATTTTTTTTGAACTGATCGATGTTGCTGAAGGGCTCGTCAAGCAAAAGCACTTCAGGTTCTTGGGCAATGGCCTTGGCCAAAGCTACCCGTTGCTTTTGGCCCCCACTAAGGTGCTTTACTTTTTCAGTGGCGTAGGCTTCCAGACCAATCAACTGCAACAATTCGGCAATTCGATCTTCATGGGATTCTTGCTCAAAAACGGAAAGGTGCTCCCCTATATTTTCGGCAACGGTGGTAAAGGGCATCAAGGCGAAATCTTGGGAAACGTATTTCATAAAGGATTCACCGGGAATTAAATTGTAGTTGGGTCCAAGTAGTGGTTTACCTTTCCAACTGATAGTGCCTCCATTCAAATGGAGTTCTCCAAAAATGGCCTTGAGCAAGGTGCTTTTTCCAGAACCGCTCTCCCCCATAATGGCCAAATACCTTCCTTTTTCCAGGTCAAAGGAAATGGTGGAAAGCACAGGGTGGTCCCTATAGGAAAATATGATGTCATTAACTGCTAACATAATGCCCCAAAAAAGAAGAAATCCGCCTATATGCTAAACGGATTTCCTATAACAAATATTTTGAAAGTTAATCTTTAAACTCCTTCAACACCGCTTGATTGGGAAGTTCGTCATACCCCATATTAAAGAACGTAAACCCAAAAATATCGGCATACTGTTCTATGGTTTTGCTCACGGGGGTTCCTGCACCGTGCCCAGCATTGGTTTCAATTCGAATCAGCGTAGGATGGTTACCCGTCTGTTTTTCCTGGAGCTCTGCTGCAAATTTAAAACTATGTGCGGGTACCACGCGGTCGTCGTGGTCTCCTGTAGTGACCAAAGTAGCGGGGTATGCCACACCACCTTTTACATTGTGTACCGGAGAGTATCCCTTAAGGTAGTCAAACATTTCCTCGCTTTCTTCTGAAGTTCCATAATCATACGCCCATCCCGCACCAGCGGTAAAGGTATGGTAACGGAGCATATCCAATACGCCTACGGCCGGTAATGCCACTTGCATCAAATCGGGGCGTTGGGTCATGGTAGCACCGACTAAAAGTCCACCGTTGGAACCCCCACGAATGGCCAAGTACTCTTTTGACGTGTATTTGTTTTCAATGAGGTATTCTGCCGCAGCAATAAAATCGTCAAAAACATTTTGCTTTTGCATTTTGGTGCCGGAAATGTGCCACTTTTTACCATATTCACCCCCACCTCGAAGATTGGGAACGGCATAAACACCACCCTGTTCCATCCATACGGCATTGACGATGCTAAAAGAGGGGGTAAGACTGATATTGAAGCCGCCATACCCGTAAAGAATGGTTGGATTCTGGCCATTGAGTTCTATCCCTTTTTTATGGGTGATGATCATCGGTACTTTGGTCCCATCCTTGGATTCGTAAAACACCTGTGTCGATTCATAATCTGAAGGATTGAAATCAATTTCAGGTTTCCAATACTGTTCATATTCCCCTGTTTCCACATTGTATTTGTAGGACGAACCAGGGGTATTGTAGTTGGTAAAAGAGAAATAAAACTCCTTATCCTCTTTTTTGCCACCAAAACCACCTGCGCTTCCTACTCCTGGTAATTTTACCTCACGCACCATTTTACCATCGTAACCATACTGTAAAACCTTTGAAATGGCATCGACCATATATTCCGTAAAAAAATAACCACCCCCGGTTCCCGCAGTCAGTACATGTTCGGTTTCAGGAATAAAATCTTCCCAGTTTTCTGGGGTTGGATTGGAGGCATACGTAACAACGATCTTTTTATTTGGTGCATTAAGGTTGGTGACCATCCAAAGTTTTGGACCTTCATTTTCAATGACATAAGTGTCCGAACCCGTATTGTCCAAAATGGTGACCAAAGGGCTATTTTTGGTGGTTAAATCCTTTAGGAACAATTTGTTGCCCGAGGTAGAGGTAGAGGCACTTATAAATAAGTAGTTTCCATCTTCCGAGACGGATCCCCCTACATACCGATGTTTTTCGGCTTCGGTGCCTCCGAAAATTACCTGATCTTCTTCCTGGGAAGTCCCCAGCTTGTGATAGTACAATTTATGCTGGTCCGTTTTTGCTGAAAGTTCGCTGCCTTTGGGCTTATCATAACTGGAATAGAAAAAACCATCATTGCCTTTCCAAGAAATACCACTGAACTTGATATCCACCAAGGTATCTTCAACTTGTTCTTTGGTTTCTGCATTGATAACGATGCCCTTTCGCCAGTCACTGCCCCCTTCCGAAATCAAGTAGGCCGCTTTTGAACCGTCTTTGGTAAAACGTAGCCCCATAAGCGAAGTGGTGCCATCTTCTGAGAAGGTGTTGGGGTCAAGAAAAACTTCTTCTTCCGCGTCACCTTTTTTTCGATAGACGACATATTGGTTTTGAAGACCGTCGTTTTTATAGAAATAGGTATAATCCCCTTCTTTGAAAGGCGAGCCCAATTTTTCATAGTTCCACAATTTTTCGAGTCGATTTTTTAGGGCTGACCTGAACGGTATTTTATCCAAATACCCGAAGGTAACTTGATTTTGCTCTTTCACCCATGCTTCCGTTTCTGGGCTCATGTCATCTTCAAGCCAACGGAAGGGGTCCGGCACGTCAGTTCCAAAATACGTATCTACGGTATCTACTTTGGCAGTGGTAGGATAATTCACGGCAATCGGTTCTCTTTTGGTTTCAGTTTTGCAAGATGCTAAAATAAGCAGTCCCACTAGGATTGAAAGTCGTTTCATGAATTTAGGATTAGTCAATCCCTAAAAATAAAGTGCTAGCTCGTTACCCCAGTTAAGCTTAACGTTTTTTTACGAAATAGCAATCTAAACCAAGTTGTTGCCTACTAGATATTCAGCAATCTGTACAGCATTGGTGGCAGCGCCTTTTCGGAGGTTGTCAGAGACAATCCACATGTTTAGGGTATTGCTTTGGGTTTCGTCCCTGCGCAAACGCCCTACGAACACCTCATCCTTATCATGGGCATAAATGGGCATGGGGTAGGTGTTCGTCTCTGGATCATCCTGGACCACAACACCAGGGGTTTCACTTAATAGCTTCCGGACTTCGGTAAGATCAAAGTCATCGTGGAATTCCACGTTGACAGCTTCGGAATGTCCACCAGAGGTAGGAATTCGAACTGCGGTGGCGGAAACCGAAAACGTGCGGTCATCCAATATTTTTTGTGGCTCGCGAGCCAATTTCATTTCTTCTTTGGTATAACCATTGTCCAGGAATACATCACAATGGGGCAGTGCGTTTCGGTTGATGGGATAAGGATAGGCCATTTCGCCTTTAACTCCGACCATCTCATTTTCCAATTGTTTTACGGCCTTTACCCCGGTGCCGGAAACGGATTGATAGGTAGATACCACCACGCGTTTCATCTGGTATTTTTTGTGTAGGGGATGTAAGGCCATGACCATTTGAATGGTGGAACAATTTGGGTTGGCAATGATTTTGTCATCAGCCGTTAGTTCCTTGGCATTGATTTCAGGTACGACCAATTTTTTGGTGGGGTCCATGCGCCAGGCGGAAGAATTATCAATGACGGTGGTACCTACTTTGGCAAATTTAGGTGCCCATTCCAAAGAAGTACTTCCACCGGCTGAAAAAATGGCGATATCAGGTTGTGCGTCTACAGCTGCTTGAAGGCCAATAATGACATATTCCTTTCCTTGATATGCCAACTTCTTGCCCACAGAGCGCTCAGAAGCGACCACCAATAGTTCTGAAATGGGAAAATTCCGTTCAGACAGTACCTTTAACATGACCTCACCAACCATTCCGGTGGCACCAACTACTGCTACTTTCATTCCTTTTTTACTTTGAGAGGGCAAAGGTACTGCCAAAGCTGAACAGCACAAACAAAAAAAGGGAATTCATTAGAATACAACAAAAAGTTACATTTACAACAATTAATGGAAATAGAATATTCCAACACTCTTGTGAAATCAAGTTAGTTCATCAAAAAACCCTTGTACTATGAAAAAGCTACCGTTACTGAACTTTGTTTTATTATTTTTTTTAGCCATTGCCCTTTACTTTTTATGGAATCGGAAACCGCTACACAGCTTCGGTGAAATAAAGGCAGAACGACTGAGTATTGTTGGGCCAGATGGTCATCTCTACATCTCAATAAGTAATCCTGAACGACAGGCCCTGGTGACCCATAGGGGTAAGGTGATGGACACCAGTGTCACCAACAGGGATCTTCCAGGACTGATTTTCTTCAACCGTTTGGGTGATGAGGTTGGCGGTATTTACTATGATGGTGATGAAAAGGAAAGCTTTCAAGGGATTACCTTTGATCAACAAGATAATGATCAGGTCATGGTCATCAGCAAGCAAGAGTATCTTGAAGATGACAAGTGGCAGCGTTTCTATGGCATGTACTTTAGGGATAGAAAGGATTCCATACGAAATTCGGAGTATTACGCCCAGTTCAAAAGGGATACGGTCGGTTTGAAGGATTCGTTGAAGCAGGTGGCGACCAAAAATTTCTATGATCGCCTCTGGACAGAGATTGACGTGTATCGTATGTTCCTGGGTCGCTATGAAAACCGTGAAACAGGACTGTTCATACACGATACCAAGGGTAGGGAGCGTATCAAGATTTTTGTGGATAGTAATGACCTCCCTCAAATTTTGGTGTTGGACACGCTTGGACAACAACAAGACCTGATCCGTTTAAAATAAAATGAAAGAAAAACCCGCTTAAAGGAGTTCCTTTAAACGGGTTGAATTAATACATGGTGTAGCGGGCTGCCGCTATGGGCAATTATTTTTTCAAAGCATCCCTAATCTCTGCAAGTAACTCCTCGGTAGTTGGACCTGCTGGTTCTGCTGGGGCTTCTTCTTCCTTCTTTTTCAATTTATTCACCCCTTTGACCACTAGGAACATGACAAAGGCCACGATGATAAAGTCAATTACATTAGTCAAAAAAGTACCGTATTCCAGATATACTTCCCCTACCATCTCCCCGGCATCGTTCAAGGCACCATCTTTAAGTTTCATGCGCAAGCTTTTGAAATCTGAATCAAAAATCAACCCAAGTAATGGAGAAACAATTCCCCCGGTGAAAGAAGTCACTACTTCCTTAAAAGCAGCACCCATAACAAAACCTACGGCAATGTCCACGAGGTTTCCTTTCATGGCAAACTCCTTGAATTCGCTAATAAATCCCATTTTTATAGTTTTTAAGTGGTTACAAAGGGCAAAATACGAAAAATCAGTATGTCCGTAAGAGGGCTCTAGTTGTTCACTACCCTTTTCACCCGTGAAGAAATTGCGGTCAAAAGCTCATAAGAAATGCTCTGAGCCGTATTTGCAACGCTTTCTGCGGAGTTTCCTTTGCCAAAAACAATGACCTCATCCCCTTCTTTGCAATCAATATTGGTCACATCAACCATGGTCATATCCATACATACGTTGCCAATGATTGGCGCTTTTTTCCCTTTAATGGTAACAAAGGTCTTTCCTCCTCCATACTGTCTTCCAATGCCGTCCGCATGGCCTAAAGGCAACGTAGCCGTTATTCGATATCCATCTGACTTGAAGGCCCTATTATAGCCCACGGTTTCACCCGGTTCAATTTTATGGCGTTGCGAAATCACGGTTTTTAAGGTGGCGACCGGTTTAAGCGCCTTATCAAAATCAGGGTGGTTCCCAAATCCGTAAAGGCCTATTCCACTGCGGACCATATCAAACGCTGCTTCGGGGTAATTTAAGATTCCAGAAGTGTTCAGCAGATGGCGCAATGGGCGGTATCCTAGTTGTTCCTCAACCTGAGCACTGATTTTCTTAAAATCCTTTATTTGGTTTTGGGTGAATTCCCGCTCTTTGATGTCCTCAGATGCGGCAAGATGGGAAAGGATTCCTTTTACTTTAATTTGAGGACACCCATTCATTTCCCCCAAGATGAAATCCAGGTCATTTTCCCAGAAGCCAAGGCGGTTCAACCCCGTATTGAATTTAATATGTACAGGGTAGTTTTTTTGATTTTGACCCTTGGCAGTTTCCAAAAAAAGCCTGAGTACCTTTGGAGAATATAGACTGGGTTCCAAGCAACGGTCAATGAGTTGTTTAAAGTGTATAGGTTGTGGATGAAGGACCAAGATGGGTATAGTGATACCTGCATCCCTTAATAAGACACCCTCTTTGACATAGGCCACGGCCAGGTAATTGGAACCTAAGGACTCCAATTTTTTTGCAATGGCCACCATGTCGCTTCCGTAGGCGAACGCCTTTACAACGCCCAAAAATTTTGTTTCGGGATGCAACCTTGCCCTTAGAAAATGAAAATTATGTTCTAGGGCAGAGAGGTCGATTTCCAAGGTAGTCTCGCCAATATCAGCCATTGGCACTTTTTTTATTGGGAACGATCTCTTCAGCATCAACATTCATATTTCCTACTTTTTCTTTCAACATGGCCTTATAAAATGCCGCTCGACTTAAGGGTTCATATTCTTCGTTTTCACCGAGAAGCACCAAGGTATCATCATCTGATTTTCTAAAACTATAGTTGGCTAAATTTCCTGTTCGTGTGCAAACGGCATGTACCTTGGTCACATATTCCGCCGTTGCCATTAATGCAGGCATCGGACCAAAGGGGTTTCCCTTAAAATCCATGTCAAGCCCAGCCACCACCACACGAATACCACTATTGGCCAAATCGTTGCAAACGGAAACGATTTCTTCATCAAAGAACTGGGCCTCATCGATACCAACAACATCACAGTCATCGGCCAGCAAACGAATGTTGGCAGCTGCGGGTACCGGGGTGGAACGTATTTCATTGGAATCATGTGAGACTACCATCTCCTCGTTGTACCTGGTATCCACCAGGGGTTTGAAAATCTCTACTTTTTGCTTGGCGAATTGGGCCCTTTTCAAGCGCCGAATAAGTTCTTCGGTCTTTCCAGAAAACATCGAGCCGGTAATGACCTCTATCCATCCAAACTGTTCTTTTGGGTTGACCGTGTTTTCTAGGAACATGTTGTACTTTTAAACGAAATTACGGGTTTGTTCGTTCTACTATGGAAAAAGCACTAAAATTAGTAAAAATACCCTGGTGCCCTAATTGAAAAATTTAACCTTTTGTTTTTAGAAGGGCACGGATTTTGGTAGTACATTTAAGATTCTAAATTGGGGCTATGAAGCGTAAATTAAGGGAGGAACTCATAAAAATTTCCACAGATATCATCACTTCCCGGGAGGACAAAGAACTGACCGAACTGTATGAGGTGGCCAAGGAATTGTACGAAAAACTTGCAGTTCTAAAGTTCATAGATGAAAAATTAAAGGATGTAGAGGTCGATATTTCAAAGAACGCCGTTGCGGCCAGATTTGAGAAAATGGCGAACGCCGTAATGAGCGGGAATAGGGCAGTCCCCGAAAATAACCCACACGAGGAGGACATTATAACTCCGGGAATGGAAACCATCAAAGGTATGGTATCGGAAATGCCTACCGAAGCCATAGAATATATTTTCTCAGATTTCATTCCCAAGGGCGAGGTCATGAAAAATGACAAAGAACTTCTTGCTCCAGAACCTACGGCTGAGCATACGGTGCCCAAAGCGAAATCCTTAAATGACAGCCTGACCAAAAAATTGAACATTGGGCTCAATGACCGGTTGGCCTTTGTGAAGCATTTGTTTGGTAATAATATGGACGATTACAACAGGGTGATTTCCCAGTTGAACACCATTGATACCGAAGAACGGTCCATTGCTTTTATCATCAATATGGTAAAACCAGAGTATAACAACTGGGTAGGGAAGGAAGAATACGAAAGCCGATTGCTTGGACTTATTGCCCGTAAATTCGCCTAAAACATCTTAATGTGTACTTTTGGGGGATAACCAATAACGTATCCCATGCCAAAGAAAATCCTGTTTTGGACGTCAACGGGAATTTTGACGCTCATCATGCTTTTTTCAGTTTACAATTATTTCTTCAACCACCAAATGATAGCTGATTTTTATGTGGCTATGGGATATCCACCCTATTTGATCTATCCTTTGGCAATAGCAAAGATTTTAGGATTGGTGGCCATTTGGGGAAACTTTTCAAAATCATTGAAAGAATGGGCCTATGCCGGTTTTTTCTTCAACACAGTACTGGCTTTTTTTGCACACGTTATGATCAGTGATGGACAACAGATGGGAGCGGTTATTGCTTTTGTCGCAGTGGTGATTTCCTATTTCATGGGAAAAATGGTTAGGCCGTAATTTTGGGTCATGGGAAAATTGTTCTTAGTGCCCACACCTATTGGAAATTTGGAGGACATGACCTTTAGGGCCATTAAGGTGTTGAAAGAAGTGGATTTGATTCTTGCCGAAGACACCAGGACCAGTGGTAAACTGCTTAAACACTTTGCTATTGAAAGTCCCCTTCAGAGCCACCATATGCACAATGAACATAAAACGGTGGATGCCTTGGTGGCTAAGCTACAGACGGGGAGTACATTCGCGATTATTACTGATGCTGGCACGCCGGCCATTTCCGATCCAGGGTTTTTACTGACCCGTGCCTGTATAGAAAATGGTGTTGAGGTAGAGTGCTTGCCTGGCGCAACTGCTTTTATACCAGCGTTGGTCAATAGTGGACTGCCCAATGAACGTTTTGTATTTGAAGGATTCCTACCGATTAAGAAAGGAAGACAGACGAGATTGCAACAATTGGCCGAAGAAACCCGAACTATAGTATGCTATGAGTCGCCCCATAAATTGTTGAAAACCCTTGCTCATTGTTCGGAATATTTTGGAGTGGACAGACCGGTCTCCATATCTCGTGAATTGACCAAATTGTATGGGGAAACCATTCGTGGTACGCTAGGCGAAGCCATTTCCCATTTTGAAAAGAAATCTCCTAAAGGGGAGTTTGTGATTGTGGTAGCAGGTAAAAAATAGTGCAGCGATTGCTTAATGAAATAAGGTCGTGTAAGGTGTGCTTAGAACACTTGCCTTTGGGTCCTAGGCCTATCATTGCTGCCCATCCAAAATCCAGAATTGCGATTATAGGACAAGCTCCAGGAAGTCGGGTGCATCACACGGGAATACCCTGGGACGACCCTAGTGGCAAGCAGCTTCGAAAGTGGCTAGGGGTAAATGACGAACAATTTTACGACGAAAAATTATTTGCCTTGATCCCTATGGGATTGTGTTACCCCGGTAAAGGAAAATCCGGTGATTTACCACCCAGACCGGAATGTGCCCCGCTCTGGCATAAAAGGTTGCTGGACCAAATGCCCCATCTGAAATTAACCATTTTGATTGGCCAATATGCCCAGCAGTATTATTTGGGAGATAAAAGAGAGAAAAATTTGACCGAGACCGTTAGGAACTACAAAAAATTCTTACTGGACTATTTTGTTTTACCGCATCCGTCACCTAGAAACCGTTTTTGGCTGACCAAGAACCCATGGTTTCAGGAAAAAGTGCTACCAGTGCTTCAAGAGCATACAACGACGCACCTGATTAGGATAGAATCGCTGGGATATCATAAATCAGCGCTAAATATTTGTATATACAATAATTGTATAGAAAAATGAAATATATTTGAACATATCCAAAAACCAAAGCAATGACGTATAAAGAAAAAGCACGGGACATCTACCTCCAACTGCAACAGGGTAAACTATTGGAGGCGTTTGATACATATTATGCTGAAAGCATTACCATGACGGAACCAAGGGGAACCCGAACAGGAAAGGCGGAGTGCCGTGCCTATGAAGAACAGTTTTTAAACAATATTGAAGCGTTTCACAGTTTGGAAATTAACAATTTGGGATCGGATGAGGCAAAGGGCACCTCGTTTGTGGAATCCACTATGGACGTTACCTTTAAAGGGGGGCATCGGGCGAAAATGGAACAGGTTGCGGTACAGCAATGGGAGGGAGATCAAATTGTACATGAGCGCTTTTACTATGACAATGCGCAGTAGTAAATGATTCTTTTAAATAGGTTTAAGCCCATCATTTTATGGTGGGGTTTTTTTAGTTAAAGTGGCTTGGTACGTACAAAAAGACCCCTTGTCAATACTGAACCGAAGCCCTTAACCTACTAAAAGTCTCAGGTTTCATATCCAGATAGGACGCCAAGTACTTCTGGGGAATTACGTTCAATTCCTTTGGGCACCGTTGCATGAAGGCAATGTATCTTTCTTCGGCCGATAGGGTCAAAAGTTCAACTTCCCTGAACAGTCTACCGAATAATATCTCTTGAAAAAATTGATACCCCCATCTGTAAAAAGCAGGATGGTTTTCAAACAAACCTATATAATCCCTTCGTGAAAGGGCCAGCATTCGGGAAGGTTTTAAAGCTTCCAAAAAAGTGTCCGCAGGTTTTTGATGGATAAAGGAATCGAATACCCCGGATGGACTTCCAGCATACGAAAAACCAATGACCACTTTTTCACCTTTTTGATTCAGTAAATAAATGGCCTGTACTCCATCCAAAACCACATAAAAGTATTTTTCAATGCGCCCCGCTTCGGTAATGAGTTCATTTTGTTTGAAAGAGCACTCCTCCCAAAGATCCAAGAACGCTTTCTTCTGTTCGTGGGTAAAAAGGATATCCTTAAAAAAAGAGGTTAGAATTTGAATATTTGATGCCTCCATCCTGTACTAAAGATACAATCAAGTTGTGGATGACACTATTTCGTCAATTTGCACCTTGTGCCGTTCCATGTGACAAATCAAAAATTCAAAGGCTTCCGGCAGGTGAAACTTTATAATGGGACCGATGGCAGAAGGGATACGTTGATGGTTCATTTGCCTGTTTCTGCTAGCCAAGATGAATTTTTTTAATTGAATGTGCGATTCCTTGAATTTTTCAAATACCGTTTCTGCATCTTGTGGGGTCACTGCTTTGGGCAATTGTGGTTCAAACTTTTTTAGGGTTTTCATCTTAAAGGCACGTTTTTTCCCTTTAGGACGTTGTCCCTCAAGAACAAAACGGTTCCAAAACCCTGGACGATATTCCCATGGTTCCTCACTTTCTACACCAAGTTGGTTGAGTGACTTTTGAATTTTTTCTTCATATAATGCATAGGAAATACACAAGTGTTCCAACACCTCAAGAACGTTCCATGACTTTTCATGGGGACGATGGGTCAGTTCTATAAGGGAGCGTTCTTTTAAGTTTTCAACAGCGTTGAGTAGTTGATTGAGCCGTTGGATTTGGTTTTCAGGGGTTAAAAGCAGTTTTGCCATGACCGTTCGTTTTTATGATGAAAACAAAGCTCCATAATTCGATTCAGGCAAAAGTTGATACAGGTCAAGAAATTTGCGAACGGCACTTAATACCTACTCCCATCATGTTTCCCCTTTTCCCATCCGTATTTGCCCAAATATTGGTCGGCACTTTCCACAGCACCTTCTTCAATGGAAGTGCCCATGGAATCGTTCCAACGGTTGAGGTAACCAAAAAGGGAGATAACACCCAACATCTCAACAATTTCCCCATCCTTCCAATGCTCGCGCAAACGTTTTTTAATATGGGCATTGACCGTGTTGGGTACTTGTGAGGCTGCCAAGGAAAAATCCAGTGCGGCACGTTCGGCCTCTGAAAAAGCGGGATGCGTACGGTATTCCCAAATATTGTCCAACTGCTCCTGTTCCGCCCCATAGCGTTCCGCAGCACGAATGGCATGGGCCTGACAATAGCGGCAACCGGTCGCATTGCTACTTACCCAGGCAATCATCCGCTTCAAGGCTGAGGTCACCCGTCCCTCATTGGCCATTACAGCCTTGTTCAGATTGATAAACGCCTTGGAAATGGCAGGGCGATGTTGCATCGTCAGTATGGAATTCGGGCAAAATCCAAGGGTTTCATTAAAGAATTCGGCCAATTTTTTTGTCTCTGGATCATGGTTAGGGTCAAGTGGTTCTACAAGTGCCATCCTGGTTTGATTTATTGTATTTTTAATCCTTACAAGAAACAAAAATTATGGGAGACCTAAATCGCATAACCACGAAATGGTTGGGCAATATGGCCTTTGAAAGTAATAACCCTTCCGGACATGACGTACGAATGGACGCGGGTCCTGATGACGGAGGTGAAAGCAGCGGATACCGACCGAAGGCTTTGATGCTTTCTGGACTTGCGGGATGCTCAGGATTGGATGTGGCTTCCCTTATTAAAAAAATGAAATTGGAAGTCGATGATTTTCAAATCGAGACCATGGCAAATCTCACCGATGAACATCCCAAATATTACGATAAGGTAAAGATTGAATACCATTTTCATGGGAGCAACTTGGATGAGAAAAAGTTACAACGTGCCGTTGACCTTTCGGTTGAAAAATACTGCGGGGTTATGGAGATGTTCAGACGGTTTGCGGAGTTGGAGATTAAGACGGTGTTTCATCACTCCTAAACTCAAATACAAATCCAAAAATCAAATTCAAGATTAGTCCAATGCCGAAAAAAGCTTTTGATTTAGAGAACCGATTTGTGGGTTTTGGTGCGAAAACCGCACTTTTTTGTAAAGATTTGTCTAACGATTTAACAGGGCAATACTACGGCAATCAGCTATTACGCTCAGCTGGAAGTTCAGCTCTTAACTTTGGAGAAATGCAAGGTGCTCAGAGTGATAGGGATTTTAAGAACAAAGCTACCATCTCACTCAAAGAGCTTAAGGAATCTCGAATAAATTTGAAAATTTTATCTAGAATAAACCTTGGTAAGACTTCAATAAGGGAAGAGCTTTTGGATGAGGTAAATCAATTAATCAAAATTATGGCAACCATTATTAAAAATAAGGGATAAAAATTTTGTTCTTGTATTTGAAATTTGAGTTTGTATTTTAATCCTATGCGCTGGACCATAAAACCCATTCCTGAGCAAAAAGAAATAGAAAGCCTATCAAAGGAATTGAAGGTGGAACCGTTGATTGCCCATTTGTTGCTTCAGCGGGGTATTACGAATTACGCGCAAGCGAAGTCTTTTTTTCGTCCTCAATTGGCGGACTTACATGCTCCTTTTCTTATGGAGGATATGGAAGAGGCGGTAGCTCGAATTGAGCGCGCCATAGCAAATCAAGAGAATATTTTGGTCTATGGCGATTACGATGTGGATGGCACCACTGCGGTAGCCTTGGTTTCCTCATATTTACAGGAATCATATGCAAATGTTGCAACGTATATTCCCGATAGGTATTCCGAAGGATATGGAATTTCGTTCCAAGGAATCGATTTTGCTCAGGACAACGGATTTACCCTAATCATTGCACTGGACTGCGGGGTAAAGGCGATGGATAAGGTTGAATATGCCAAACAAAAAGGGATAGATTTTATCATTTGTGATCATCATAGGCCTGGAAAGGTACTCCCAGATGCCGTAGCTGTTTTGGATCCGAAGCGAGAGGATTGCAATTACCCCTACAAGGAGCTGTGCGGTTGTGGAGTGGGCTTCAAATTGATACAGGCCCTAGCTTCCAAGAATGGAGAAACGGCGCAGGATTTATTGCCCTATCTGGATTTGGTGGCCACTGCCATTGGTGCGGATATTGTTCCCATGACGGGAGAAAATCGGGTGCTGGCCTATTATGGCCTACAAGTACTGAATTCAAATCCCAGGATTGGTTTTCAGGCCATTATCCATCAACTTAAGAAAAAACAACTATCCATAACCGATGTAGTTTTTATCATTGCTCCACGCATCAATGCGGCCGGGCGTATGGAACATGGGCAGCATGCCGTAAACCTATTAAAAGCAGACGATTTTGAAGAGGCCCAGAAATTTGCTGCCGAAATCGAACAATTCAATTCAGAAAGGAGGGGTTTAGATCAAGAAATTACCGAAGCCGCTTTACAACAGATTCAGGAAAACAATGAGGAGGACCAATTCACTTCTGTCGTATTTAATAAAAATTGGCACAAGGGGGTCATTGGTATTGTGGCTTCGCGAATGACGGAGACCTATTACCGACCCACGCTCGTATTTACCAAAAGTGGTGAAAAATTGGCCGCCTCTGCACGATCGGTAAAGGGCTTTGATGTGTATGAAGCCTTACAAGGCTGCGCGCAATACATTGAACAATTCGGCGGCCATAAATATGCAGCCGGATTGACACTCTTGGAAGAACAGTATAAAGGTTTCAAAAAGCAGTTTGAAAAGGTAGTCGCGGAAACGATCGATCCCAAGCTCTTGACACCGGAAGTGCTTATCGATGCCCGGATTTCCCTAAACGATATTACTCCCAAGCTCATGCGCATCCTAAAACAATTTGCACCCTTTGGCCCTGGGAACATGCGTCCTATTTTTATGAGCGAAGGGGTAACCGATACCGGTTATGGTAAAGGGGTTGGAGAAGGAGAAAAACATTTAAAATTAAGTGTTTCCCAAAAGGGCTCAAGCACCATTGGTGCCATTGGGTTTGGTTTGGGCAACAAATTGGACGTCATCAAAAACCGACAACGCTTTAACGTGACCTATACCTTGGATGAAAATGAGTGGAACGGGACGGTAAGTCTCCAATTAAAACTGAAAGACCTTAAATGAAGATAGAACATTTAGCCATTTGGGTCAATGATTTGGAGGACACCAAAAAGTTTTATGAGGCCTATTTTGGGGGACAGAGTGGAGAAAAATACCATAACCCCAACAAATCGTTTACATCATACTTTATCAGTTTTCAAAGTGGTCCCCGATTGGAATTAATGCACCGGCCCGATATTTCAAAGCGCCTTCAAGAGGGCAAAGAATCCATGGGCTTCACCCATTTGGCCATGAGCGTGGGTTCCAAAGAAAAAGTAGACGAATTGACCCATCAACTTAAAGACGACGGTTATGTTGTGGTAGGTGAACCTCGAACCACCGGGGATGGGTATTACGAAAGCGTAGTTTTGGACCCAGAAGGGAATCGTTTGGAAATTACCATTTAATATGACGGAGAAAATGGACCCTTACGCCGCACTTCGCTACAAAGAATTCAATATTTTCCTATTGGTCCGTTTTGCCATGGTCTTTGCATGGAGCATGCAGTTTATTGTCATTGAATGGCAGGTCTATTCCTTGACCAAAGATCCGCTCTCCTTGGGCATCATTGGACTAATGGAGATAATTCCCGCAGTGAGTATCGCTTTGTTTGCTGGACATTTTGTGGACCAAAATGAAAAAAGGAGCCTCTTGGTAAAGTGTATTCTCGGTTTTTCTGTGGTCAGTCTAGGCCTATTTTTGGTCACTTTGCCATCGGTAGGGACGTCCTATTCTTCAAAAGTTATCCTTTATACCATTTATGGTCTGGTGTTTTTAGGGGGATTGGTCAGGGCATTTATTGGGCCAACCATATTTTCATTAATTGCTCTTATAGTTCCAAAGCAGTTGTATCCAAATGCAGCCACTTGGAGCAGTTCCACCTGGCAGGTGGCTTCTGTTTTAGGGCCGGCTTTTGCCGGGTTTTCCATTAGTTGGATTGGGGTACATTGGTCACTGTGCATCATTTTCGGGTTTTCCATACTCGCTCTATTGTTTCTATCGCAGATATCGAAAAAACCTATTTTGAATCCCAAACTTGGGGAACCCGTACTTCAAAGCCTTAAGGATGGTTTGAAATTTGTGTTCAATACAAAAGCCATTTTGGGGGCACTTTCGTTGGATATGATTGCCGTACTGTTCGGTGGTGCAATTGCACTGCTTCCCATTTATGCCCAAGATATTCTTAAAGTGGGCTCCGAAGGATTTGGAATCCTAAGGGCCTCTCCGGCTGTAGGGGCTTCTATTACCATGATACTTTCAACGCGTTTTCCGCTTCATAAAAACGCCGGAAAAAAGTTGCTTTGGGCCGTATTTGGTTTTGGCGTCTGTATTATCGTTTTCGGACTTTCAAAACTCTTTTGGCTATCGGTCATCGCCCTATTTGTGAGCGGTGCCGTTGACGGCGTGTCCATGATCATTCGGCAGACCATTCTTCAATTGAAAACACCGGATAACATGCGCGGCCGTGTGGCTTCGGTAAATTCCATATTTGTAGGTTCCTCCAATGAATTGGGGGCCTTTGAAAGTGGATTGACGGCCAAACTTATGGGTACTGTGACTGCAGTGGTGTTTGGTGGGTGCATGACTTTGCTAACCGTTGGGGGTATGGCCGCCTTTTTCCCCAGCTTTAGAAAATTGGATTTGACCGATGACGTAAAATCATCTGAAAAAACACCCGAATAAAGTACGATAACCCCATTGATTTTAAAGACATTATGACTTATGTCATGAAATGCCCTGTGGCATGAACGTACTTTTGATGCTCATTTAATATATGGAGTATGAATACAATAGTGAGCACCACAAAAAATGTATATCGTTTTGGTGACAAGAACACCGATGGCGATAAGACCATGCGCAACCTCTTGGGAGGTAAGGGCGCCAATCTTGCAGAGATGGGCCGAATCGGAATTCCCGTCCCGCCAGGGTTCACCATTACGACCGAAGTGTGCACCAAATACAATAGCCTGGGTAAAGATGAGACCGTAACCCTTCTTTTGGACGAGGTTTCTGACGCCATTAGGAATATTGAAGAAATTATGGGTACCCGTTTTGGGGATGCCGATAACCCTTTGTTGATTTCCGTGCGTTCGGGGGCTAGGGTTTCCATGCCCGGTATGATGGATACGGTACTGAATCTGGGATTGAATGATAATGCGGTATTGGGTCTTGCCAAAAAGACCAATAATGAACGTTTTGCTTGGGACTCCTACCGCCGTTTCGTGCAGATGTACGGTAATGTGGTTTTGGGCATGAAACCGGAAAACAAAGATGATGAGGATCCCTTTGAGCTATGCATGCACCAATTGAAGGAACGTAGGGATATTCAATTGGATACGGAGTTCAATGTAAGTGACCTGCAGTTTTTGGTGACGGAGTTCAAGAAATTAATTTTGGAACGCACGGGTCATGATTTTCCAACCGACCCATGGGAGCAACTTTGGGGTGCGGTAATGGCCGTATTTGATAGTTGGAACGGCAAACGTGCCGTATACTACCGTCAAATCAATGGTATCCCGGCAGATTGGGGTACTGCTGTCAATGTTCAAGCCATGGTTTTTGGTAACATGGGGTTGAATTCCGCTACGGGGGTATGCTTTACCCGGGATGCGGCAACAGGTCAGAACCAATTTAATGGTGAATATTTGATAGATGCCCAAGGCGAAGATGTCGTTGCCGGGGTTCGCACACCACAACAGATTACTTTGGAAGGTTCCAAACGTTGGGCCGAACTTGCGAAATTGACTGAAGAGGAGCGTATTAAAAACTATCCTTCCCTTCAAGAGGTTATGCCCGAACTGTATAAAGAGTTGTACCGCTACCAGAACAAATTGGAAATCCATTACCGTGATATGCAAGATATGGAGTTTACCATTCAAGATGGTAAACTTTGGATACTGCAGACCCGAAACGGAAAGCGTACCGGAGCTGCCATGGTAAAGATAGCCGTGGATATGCTCCATGAAGGATTGATCAATGAAAAGGAAGCTCTATTGCAATTGATTCCCAATAAGTTGGATGAATTGTTGCACCCTGTTTTTGATCTTAGGGCCCTAAAACGTGCAAAAGTCATTGCCCAAGGGTTGCCTGCTTCTCCAGGTGCGGCCACAGGCCAGATTGTATTCTTTGCCGATGAGGCCGATAAGTTCAAAAACTCCATTTTAGTCCGTATGGAAACCTCTCCAGAAGACCTTGAGGGGATGAACATTGCCAAGGGGATTTTGACCGCAAGGGGAGGTATGACCTCACACGCTGCGGTAGTTGCCCGTGGTATGGGTAAATGCTGTGTTTCGGGAGCGGGCGCTTTGAAAATCAACTACAAGAAACGGACCATGACCGTGGATGGTCATGAATACCACGAAGGGGATTGGATTTCACTTAATGGCTCTGAGGGGCATATTTTAGAAGGGAAAGTAGCCACCATGGTTCCGTTGTTAAGCGATGAGTTTGCCGAAATTATGACACTGTCCGATAAATATGCAACCATGAAGGTCCGTGCAAATGCGGATACACCCAAAGATGCCAAAACCGCACATGAATTTGGGGCCTTGGGTATTGGGCTGGCAAGAACAGAGCACATGTTCTTTGAAGGTGATCGAATCAAAGCGATGCGCGAAATGATTTTGGCAGATACCGTAAAAGGACGCATATTGGCATTACAGGCCTTATTACCCATGCAGCGAAGTGATTTTGAGGGGCTTTTTGAAGCCATGCAGGGCCACCCGGTGACCGTACGGTTGTTGGATCCACCATTGCATGAGTTCGTACCCCACCAATTGGCAACGCAAAAAGAGTTGGCTGAAGACTTGCACATTTCCCTTGCAGCGGTTAAGAATAAAGTAGCTGAGCTTCATGAGTTTAACCCTATGTTGGGCCATAGAGGCTGCCGATTGGGGGTTACTTATCCCGAGATTACCGAAATGCAGACCCGGGCCATTATGGAGGCCGCACTGAATCTCAAGGAAAGAGGAATCATGGTAAGCCCTGAAATTATGATACCTCTCGTGGGTACTTTGGAGGAGTTTGAAAGCCAAGAGGCGGTAATACGCCAAACGGCACAAAAAGTGTTCGAGGAATACGAAGACACCGTTGAATTCACCATTGGAACCATGATTGAAGTGCCCAGGGCGGCACTTTTGGCAGAGGCGATTGCTGAAAAAGCAGATTTCTTTTCTTTTGGAACCAATGACCTTACCCAAATGAGTTTTGGGTATTCTCGTGATGATGCGGCGAAGTTCTTACCGATTTATTTGGAAAAAGGTATTTTGAAAGATGACCCCTTTGAAGTCCTGGATCGCGATGGCGTAGGACAATTGGTCACTTTGGGAACCAAAAAGGGGCGTGGCGCCAAGGCCAACCTTAAAGTTGGTCTTTGTGGAGAACACGGAGGTGAACCTTCTTCAGTAGGATTCTGCCATGACAATGGACTTGATTATGTAAGTTGTTCGCCCTACCGAGTGCCTATTGCGCGATTGGCAGCGGCACAGGCAGCAATTGGTTAACAACCTAACCAATTTTTAACCGAGAGCCTTGGCCGATTCGGCCAAGGTTTCTTTTTTACGATTCCAAATGCTTTAAGCTCAACTTTTCCCCGTCAAAAACGGCGTAGGTGAAATAGGTAATCCAATCCCCTAGGTTGGTATAGGTGGATGTTCCGTTAAGGTCAATTTCCATAGGTAAATGGCGATGACCAAAAATGAAATGGTCGTAGTGTTGGGTTTCCAGTTTTCGTTTGCAGTACTGCACTAACCATTCTTTATCTTCTCCCAGAAATCTCGCATCTGCATCACCCGAAATAATTTTATTGTTGATCGACAAGTGTTTTGCCAAACGCACACCTAGGTCAGGATGTAACCACCGAAACAACCATTGACAAAAGGGATTGGTGAAGACTTTCTTCATACGTTTGAAGCCTTTGTCCCCAGGTCCTAGACCGTCGCCGTGACCTATAAAAAAAATGGCCCCGTTGATGTTGTATTGTTGGGGTTTGTGGTGCACGGGAATGTTGAGCTCTTCTTCAAAATAACCATTCATCCAGAGGTCGTGATTGCCCACAAAATAGGTAATGGGTATTCCCGAATCGGTCAGTTCGGCCAGTTTGCCAAAGACTCGAGTAAACCCTTTGGGAACAACAGTTTTGTATTCGAACCAAAAATCAAAAAGGTCCCCCATTAAAAAGACGGCTCCTGCATCCTGTTTTATGGAGTCTAGCCAGGCGACGAACTTTTTTTCACGGGGAAGGCTATCCTTCAAACTTGGGGCTCCCAAGTGGTTATCACTGGCAAAGTAAACTTTTTTGCCTTCTTGAAGATGGATGGTTTCCATAAAATCCAAAGGTAAGAATACTCAGGACTTGAAAAAGTCTTCCCAAACTATGGTCTTTCCGGTTTTTGTAGAATGTTTGGCAGCTTCCAGAATTTGCATAACGATTAGATTGTTTTCCAAGGAGTGTACGGAATAGGGTTCCACTTGTAAATCGTGGTTGACCACTTGGTTCAAATACGCAAACGGGTCATGTACCCCCATGCCCAAGGGTTCCGCTTCTTTGGAAAATGCCCCTACTTTTTCATCTTCCAACACTTCCATTTTGGTTCCATCTTTACAAAAAACATACCCTGAAGTACCATAGACTTCCATATCCTTTCGGTTATGGGACCAGTTCCATGAGGCTTGAATAATGATTTGTTTATCCTGGTAGTCTACCACAATAGTGGCATCATCATCGACCTTGGGGTATTTTTCCGGTTTGTAATTTCTTGTAATTGCCGTGACTTTTTTTGGTATCTCGCCTTTGAGAAACCATGTTGCCAGATTGGCCCCGTAACAGCCAAAATCGGTTAGGGCACCACCGCCATTTAAGATTGGATCCGTTAACCATTCCAAAAATTCTGGGTTGCAACCAATTTCAATAGGTCCTGGATGTCCGTGGTGAAAGACCATTCGTTGAATTGGTCCGATTGCAGCGTCTTGGTCCACCAATTCAAACGCCTTTTTGTTGGACCCGTACCAAGAGGTCTCGTAATTTGTAAGCAATTGCACCTTATGTTCTTTGGCAAGGGCTGCCATTTCTTGGGCATGTTCCCAATTAACGGCCAAAGGTTTTTCAACCATGATGTGGACGCCTTTGGGAGCAAAGAATTTCACCACCTCCAAATGGCCATAAATATCATTAAAGGCCGTTACGGCGTCAGGGTGAACGGCTTTGTATAAGGCCTCCATGGAATCATAGACCAAATCCATCGAATACCCGTGCTGTTGGCTGTATTGTCCCGCCAGATCTCGATTCGATTCTACAATACCGACGACTTCGATATCCCCCCATTTTTCCCTTCCTAAAATCCAATGCACATGGGTATGGGTGAGGCCTATAACTGCTACCTTTAAGGGTTTTCCAGAATAATACGAGGTCTTTTTTTGTTCCACGTTTTCACCAATTTGGCCGTTTGGTCCTTTGTTTTTGCATCCCCATGCCATCCCCATGAAGAGCGCCAAAAGAAAAATCAGGTGCTTTCCCATACTATCGTTTGTATTTTTTGTTGTTTCGAATTCTCATAAAAACATAGACAAAAATGACCAAAACCGCTACCGAGGGCAAAACAATATCACTGTTTAAAAAGTTAAGAATATCCATCCTTAATTGAGGTCGTTACTTTAAAAATCATTTTTTCATTGGCCAAATGGTATCAAACCACTCGCAAACCACTAACATATCCTCTCTTGGCTTTTCACCACTTTCCATCATTGTATTGGAAAAGAATTCCCAATGCGCCTTTTGCCATTTTTCCAGAGGTTCCTCGTTAGTTCCCATATCCAATTCTGCATATTCCTTGGTTATCTGATTAAAGGGAATGGTATCTACTCGTTTTATCTCGATTATCGCTTTTGCTTTTCCATTGAAATCCGTAACTATATGTTTTGTCCCAATTTTTGGAAGGCTCGCACCAGCTTGCTCGTACCAATAATATAAGCCCGAAGAGGCTTGCTTTTTTCCTTGAACGGTAAGCACTGCAAGCCTATCCGCATCTCTTTCGTTATTATGGAAAAACCAAGATTCCGGAATATCTTCTTCTGAATGTTCAGGATTTGATTTGGTGAAATCGCCCCACATGCTTGAAACAGTCTTGTCAATTGAAGTTTCATTTTGCTTTTCACCTTTGCAACTTGCCAAAATGGCTAACACTATGATGCCGGTGTATCTCATCGATTACGGGATTTTAGCTACAATTGAACCAAATTACTTTTTAAATTCTTCCAAAGCTTTTTTGGTGGCCTTCGACAGGGCCAGTTTTCCACTCATGGCCGCTCTTTTACCCAGGAGTTCGTCCCAATCTTCCGTATTTTCCCAAAGCACTTGTTTCATTTGGGACAAAGCTTCTGGATTGTAGGTTGACAGTTTTTGGAGATGGATATCCAATTCCTTGTCCATTTCCGCTATCGAATCATGCACCTTGGCATACAATCCTTTTTCCTTGGCCCAATAAGCGTTTTTCCATTCTGTGGGATATAGGGAAAGCTCGGCCAGCGCCGCCTTTCCCATTTTTCGTTCTACGGCCGGAGCAATCACGAAGGGACCAATACCTACTGAAATTTCGGAGAGCTTAATGGCAGCGTCAACCGTAGCGTGCACATAATCGCAGGCAGAAGCGAGACCAACCCCTCCACCCACGGTTTTACCCTGAACGCGTCCAACGATTGGTTTTAGGCATTTTCGCATCGCATTGATGACATGGGCAAATCCACTAAAAAAGGACTTTCCTTCCTCCAAATTGGAAATGGCGACCAGTTCATCAAAAGAGGCTCCAGCGCAAAACGCTCGATTTCCTTCTGACTTCAGAAGGATTACCGATACCGTATCGTTTTTGGAAAGCCTATCGAATTCGTTTGCCAGCCGGGCCAATAGTTCGGATACAAACGAATTGCTTGCCGGATGACCAAATTCAACATAGGCAATTCCACTTTCAATTTTGGTATATAAGCTACCGTTTTCACGAGATGTTCGCATAAAGCTTTAAAATTTTCGGTTCAAACGCCAAATTGTTTTAGATGATGGTTTAGATGATATATAGCCAATTGGGTCCAACGATTTTTATCTATGTGTCCAAAATAAGGATGTTCTGCAAATTCAAAATGGTCGTCAAACTTTGAAAATTCCAAAATATGCTCCTTCAAAGTTTTAATATCTCCTTCAAGATCAGTAGGCATGGTTCCTTCCTTTTCTATTTGACCAAATCCCTTTGGGGCAGGTGCAACTTTTCCTGAGCGTACCAATGCAATTATTTCTTCGGCATTGACTTTTCCATATTCCCAAGCCTGCTTAGCTCCCTTGGCCATTCGAAAGAAATCCGTGCAATGGCACACCATTTGATTTGCATTCATTTTGCCAAACAAAGGTTTTATAGAAGAATGGAGGTCGTCAATTCTTTCGAAGAATTGATGTATTTGTTCATGTGTTAAACCCACTCAGAACATACATTAAAAGTTTTTCTTCCTTCTAAATTAACCCTTTTGTAGCAACGGTTTGAACTCACTCCTGAATTTCCAGACCAATGGGGTACTTCTCAATAGCATCCAAATCACAAAGGCCAACCAAATGGCGTAAATACCCCAATCCAGATAAATTCCAAAGTATAGTGTGGGGACAAAACCGAAAAACGTGGCCCCAAGCAACACATTTCGCAAAAACTTCATCTTGCCCATACCCTTGAACATACCATCAAACAGAAAAGCCACGGCATTCATGGGCAAACCTAGTAAAACGATATAAAAAAAGCTGTAGAAAACCTCGAGAACACTCCGTTCTTTCGAGAATAATTGGCCAATAGGTTGATAAAACAAAAAACCCAATGCCAAGAGCAGTAGACTGATTATGATACCATAGGCATTGATTTTTTTGGCCAAGCTCCAAAGCCCGTTATAGTCCTTTGCACCCAATAGACGCCCTCCCATACTGTTTCCAGCCGCGGAATACCCATCTATAAAAAAAGCCGCAAACAACCAGATGTTCACGGCAATGGTATGGGCACCAATGTATTTTGTTCCAAGGGCAGTAGCCTCCCGAACGGCCAACAACAATGCAGTATTTAGCGCCAAGGTTCTCACGAATAGATTAAGACTCATAACAATGAGGCTTTTTAGTTCCTTGTGAATGGGAAGTTGGGGCTTGAGGCTGATTTTTGTTTTGGAGCGCAGTAAAATAAAGGCCAATAGGGCCATTACGCCTTGCGAGACGATACTGGCCCAAGCCGCTCCCTCCAGATAAAGGGCAGGTACATACCCCTCTATTCCATATACCAGGATAACGTCCAATACAATATTCAGTCCCGCCCCAATCATGGCGACCAACATGGGATAAAAAGTATTTTGCAGCCCCCTGAATATTCCGAATAGGGCAAAAGTGAACAAGGTCAAAGGAAACCCCCAAACCCGAATGGCATAATAGGAAACACAGTACTCCAAGATTTTTCCGGAAGCCTTAAACAAACTAAAAATATCCTCAATGAAAAAAACAGTGCTTCCCAACACCAAAAAACTAAGGACAAGATTCAAAAATATGGCCTGAGCCGGCAAGGTCTTTACTTCATGTAGTTTATTTGCTCCCAAATATTGGGAGATAATTGCTGAAATTGCACTACGCGTTTGCCCCAATACCCAGATGAGCATGGAAAGAAAAGAACCTACAATACCTGCAGCAGCGAGGGATTCCACCCCATTAATTGGAATATTTCCCACAATGGCGGTATCGGTAATGGACAACAACGGTTCGGCAATTCCCGAGATGGTAGCTGGAATGGCCAATCGATTGATGTTTTTGAACGTGACGGCGGTTTTTGAAATCATTGGGGGCTATAACACAAGTTCGTAGCAATGAAAGGGGTGTTTACTCTGTTTTGGTAAGGAAATATCACCCAATTTTTTGTAACCTCGGGTTTCATAGAACTTTTGATTTCGCTTGTTCTGGGAAAAAGTGTCCAATCGAACAGAAATAAAACGGTTTTTTCTAGCATATTCTTCGGCAAAATCCATCATGGATAGGGCATGGCCTTGACCTTGGAAATTGGGATGCACGAACAGCCGATGGACATACATGTTTTTTCCTGTTGGGGTCAACCATTGAATGCTTTCGTATTCCTCATCCATGAAATCAGATACCACAATGCCACCGATGATTGAATTGTCCACCGTCTTAACATATAACTCTCCCCTTTGGATATCGTTTTCAAACGCTTTTCTTGAGGGGTAATGCTCATTCCACTGATAAATGCCCTTTCCAATCATGAAACGTGTGCAAGCCTTTGTAATTTCGAGAATATCATCGATTTCGGGTAACTTTGCCCATCGTATCATATCATCAGTTTCGATTAAATCGTAAATTTATGGCATTAACATAATAACCACGCCATGAACAATATTTTGGTTCCACTGGGGACTTCCCCAGATTGTCACGAAACGTTATCCTATGCTATAGATTTTGCCTCTGAATTTGGATGTGAAGTTTATGTAATGGACGTATTTACCGTAATCTCCAATGTGGGTAGCTTGGCGAATGTAAAGGAAAAGGTGGCGTCATCCAATAGGGAGAAGATCAAGGAGATTATTTCCCAAGTGGACACCAAAGGATTGGACATTAAGATTGCATCCTACAATGGAGACATCATTGATGGTTTGCAGGAAATTGAAAAAGGGTTGGGGATAGATCTCATTATATTGGCCCCAAGAAGCAATGATGTCAATGAAGAATTGTATTTGGGGAATACTACTGGAAGAATCATAAAGCAGACGAACATTCCTGCTCTCATCGTACCAAAAGGAACGAAGTACGTGTCCCTTAAGAATATTTTAGTGGCATTTAAATCGGGTATATTAAAACGTAGTAAGGTTTTGCATCCCTTAATAACAATAATCAATAGATACCAATCCATGGTGAATTTGCTTCTGGTAAAAACACCCGGTTATTCCGAGGATGACTTAAAAATCAATACGGCATTATTGGATTTGAGCAAGAATTTGACCATATCAGAAAATCAGACCACGTATTTGGGAGTTTTGGAGCATTTCAAGGAAAAGAAACCCGATATGTTATGTGTTTTTAGAAGAA
>JBCDBE010000019.1:0-36774 GCA_039184365.1 Bacteroidota bacterium
ATCCATTGAAATTAATGTGGACATTATTTGATTATTGTCAATAGTTTTTTTAGTGCTCATTGGGATCGTCGATATCCTGCACTGCCTTGTTTTTTTGGTTTCCATTATGCCGGTCATGAACGGATGGGAATTTTTGACCGATTTTGATAAGAAATTTGATGCGGATTTCAAAAAGCATGTTACGATTGTAATGCTCACCTCCCTGGATATTGAACACGCCGTAAAAACGGCTATGAATGACCCCAATGTTTCTGACACCGAACAAAAACCATTATCCGATTTAAAGTTCAGGGCATTGATCAATAAACATTTTTAGGGGTTTTCCCATAAATGGGCGGAGCTGTTTTTCTCAGATCCGAGAAGATCCAACGAATCCATTTTTTCAATGACCCTGGCCACTATTTCAACTGATAATTGCTCTTGGGACCAAAAGGTTGACGAGAGCCATTTCCGAATATCCATTAGTTGTTGCTGGTACCGATTGGCAAAAGTTCTATCAATACTAGGAATACTCTTGAATTCTGAAGTATAGTTATTGATGACTTCCAAGATATGATTCACCAAAGTGGTATTGGTTGTAAGGAATTGTAGGTTTCCGGCAATAACAAAACAAGGCCAAGGGGTTGGACAATCGCCTAAAAATTTAAACGTACCACGATCTACCAACGGTTTTGTGGTAAAATGTTCCCACATGAAATAATCAGCCTTTGCAGTTTGTAAAGCGCCTACTGCCCCTTCCAGATGGTGTACCACCTCAAATTGCAGTGTTGACGTATTCCAACCATTATTTTGAGCATGCACAAATGCCATGAGATGGCTTCCGCTTCCAAACCGACTTATTGCCACTTTTTTACCTTTCAATTCATCAACACGCGAAATGGAACTTTTTCCATCAACATGAATTCCCCAAAGCAATGGAGATTCCACATAGGACTGTACAATCCTACTTGGGTTACCGTCGGAGATACTTTTGACGATACCCTCGGTCAAGATAATGGCCAAATCCATTTCTCCACTTCCCAGCAGATGGACCATTTTCCCTGTTCCTTCGGGAACATCGGTCCAAATGAGGTCAATGCCCCTTGCCTCAAAGGCTCCTTCTTCCATGGCAAAGTGCCAAGGAAGGTTAAAATGCTCAGGAACACCACAAATCTTAACCGTTTGCATCCAGTTTTTCCTTTAAATAATCATAAATCGCATACTGTGATCGAATTTCGGGCATTTCGTCGACTTTTTGCACTTTTTGATTCGTATCATTCTCATCAATTATTCGCGCTTTTACAGTATCATTGAGTTGCAAATCAAGAATATCCTTTAGTTCTTGAAAAATATCCCTGTCCAATATAGGGGTAAGAACTTCGACTCTTTTATCAAGATTTCGGGTCATCCAATCCGCCGAACCAATGTACATCAATTCATTACCCCCATTTTCAAAAAGGTAGATTCGGCCATGTTCGAGGTACCGATCGATAATGCTGGTGACGTATATGGGTTTTTCGCCTTCCAACAGTTCTTCGGAGGGTTTAGGCTGAAGGCAACAAAATCCACGGACCAACAACCTGATTTCCACTCCGGCTTCGCTTGCCCTGTAGAGCGCTTGAATCATTTTTGTGTCTTCAAGACTGTTCATCTTAAGGGTAATCTTGCCTTTGTGCCCAGTCTTCACATGTTCAATTTCTTGATCGATATGTTCCATGAGGGTAAGCCTAGTGGTAAATGGGGAAATTAAGAGGTACTTGGTCTTTGGGGCTATAATGGTACGATTTAAAAGCTGGAACACCTGATCCAAATCGCTACAAATTTGCCCATGTGCGGTAAAAAGGCCATGATCAGCATAGATTTTTGCTGTTTTTGCATTGAAGTTACCCGTGCCAATGAAGGCAAATCGTTGTATACTACCTTCAACAAGACGTTCAACCAACGCCACTTTCGAGTGTACCTTGATGTTGGGTATACTGTAGAGCACAGCAGCTCCGTTGTTCTCAAAAATACGCCCCCATTTAATGTTGTTGCGTTCGTCGAACCGTGCCTGAGCCTCAATAAATAGGGTTACCTTTTTGCCATTTTTTAAGGCCAGCAATAGCGCATCGGTCAATTTGGACGATTTTGCAATACGGTATAGGGTCATTTTTATATGGGTAACCGAGGTATCGCTTGCCGCCTCATTGATAAAGCGTTCGACCACAGTAAACTCTTGAAATGGAAAGTGTACCAATTGGTCTTTTTCCAAAACGGTTTGAAAAATGTCTTCGGTCGTTGACAATTTTGGATGCAACAATGGCTGCTTTTCCTGATACCGTAGATGCGCTGCGCCCTCTGGATGGGGAAAACCAAAGAGATCGGATAGGTTGTGGTATGCGGCACCTGCCATCATATCGGCCTCACCAAGGTCCAAAAGCCGTTGTAGTTTTTCCCTTATACTTTCTGGCATGGCCTCATCATATAGTAGTCGCGTGGGTTGGCCAGATTCGCGTTTACCCAGTGACCGATATATTTTATCCACCAGTTTGGCGTTGGTATAGTCATCATCAAGGTACAACTCGGCATCCCTTGACATCTTAATCGTGTAACCGGCCGATAGCTTCTTTTCGGGAAGTATACGGTGGAGGTTCAATTTGAGCAGGTCGTCCAAAAAAAGATAATTATGGCCGGTCCCGGGCATTTCAATAAAACGTCCGCATTTGTCCACCGGAATCTCAAAGATATCAAACGTACCGGCCTCTGCCAAAGCAACGAGGTATAGGCAACCATCCTTGAAATTCAACAGATTGGAGGTGTTTACCACGGTACAATGCGAAAGCACGTGCTCCTCAAAAAACCGGTTGGCTACTTCCAACTGTTCCGGATTCAGTTCATCGGGCTCACGAATGTAAATGTCATGCGTTCTCAAACTATTTACTACTTCCCGTAGGGTATCTCCGAACACAGCTTGTTGCCGTTCGATGGTTTTGAGAATGAATTTCAGCTTTTTATTGGGCTTGAGCTCCAATTTTTTTCGCAGTTTTTTGTCCATCTTTTTAAGCTGGCGCAATTGCGAGATGCGCACCTTAAAGTACTCATCGAGATTGGATGAAAAAATTGCCAAAAATTTTATGCGTTCAAAGAGTGGGGTATTCGGGTTCTGGGCTTCCATAAGCACCCGTTCGTTGAAGTAGAGCCAATTGATGTCCCTATTTTTTAAGGGTCTCTTCATAGCCCAAAAATAGTGGTACGATCAGTACCTTGTTTAAAGCTAATGTTAAGTTAAAGCCTCAAGGGTATAGCGGATGAGGGCATCGATAGTCTTACGAGGGTTTTTGGAAAAGGTTTCTTTTGGACGATTGGCCAAAATAGCGTTCAACGATATCGCCTGATGTCCTAAAAGTGATGAAAGCCCATAAATAGTGGCCGTCTCCATTTCAAGATTGGTAATCGTATTCCCCTCAAACCTAAAAGACATCAGTTTTGAATGAAAATCCATCAATTTGGGGAACAAACGTAGTTCTCGTCCTTGTGGCCCATAAAATCCGCCATTGGTCACCGTAATCCCAAATCGTATACGATTTGATGCCAACTGTTTTCTGAGACCTGTATTGCATTTTGAGGTATAGGGAACAATTCCAGAACCATGCCAATCCAAATGATCTATGAGTGCTTTGGTCATTGCTGCAATTTCCGCTTTATCCTTGTCATAAAAATGAAGCATGCCATCCAAACCAATGGCATACTCAGACAAAATGAAGGTATCCACGGGTATGCTGGGCTGTATGGCACCGGAAGTACCAATACGCACAATCCGCAACGTTGTCAAATGCGCTTTGATTTCCCTGGAAGTAAAGTCAATATTGACAAGTGCGTCCAATTCATTGAGCACGATATCGATATTTCCAGTTCCAATCCCCGTGGAAAGCACGGTCAGCCTTTTTCCGTTTAAGTACCCCGTATGTGTAAGGAACTCGCGTTTCTGCTTGATTATTTCAATAGCATCAAAATATTTGGAAACCTGTCCCACCCGATTGGGATCCCCTACGACAATGACCGTGGAGGCCAAATCTTCGGGAAGTAAGTTCAGGTGATAAATGCTGCCATCGGCATTTAAAATCAGCTCAGATTCGCCGATGGGCATAAGAACCTAGAGTTTTAGGATACGATTATTGTCAGTGTTAAAAAGAAAACCATACTTCAAGGCCCCTCCTAAATAGTAGTCTTCATTTCGAAGCGCGGAATAGTAGTTTTCCTTTTTTTCAAAAACCGCTTTTCCTTTTTTTGATAGGCGGACAGGATTTAAGGAGTAAAATAGGGGTCGCAGGTTGGTAATCAAACGTTCGTACTGGGAATCCCCGAAGCCATAGTACCCTTGGTTCCTTAAAATTTGACCGGTCAACTCCCTTTTTGATTTTGGTTTTTGGTCAACAGCCACTTGCAAAATGGTGTTCTCCACCGAATTCAAGCCATTTTTAATACTGGGGAACCTTCGGAGGTGTGCTTTAATGGCATCCGATAGGTAATCAAACTGAAAACTATCGAAATCCATCAGGTTTTCAAGACGCATGGGATTATCACTGCAGTACAGTTGCCATACATAATCCGCATACTCAATATCATCTTGGGAAAGCACGATTCTATTTTCATAGAGGGCCAACACCTTTTCATCAGATAAATGGTTTAACGCATAAAGTCTATCGGTATCGTCTTCCCTTCCACTGCAAACCAACGAAATCTCTGCATGTCTTCTGTACGTCTTTAGCCAACTTAATACGGCCAGCATATTAATTTGACAGAAAAGATCGTATTCAAACCAAAGTACAATCTGGTCCTGTTGCTTATGGTTACAGAGCGAGCGATATTCCTTGAGGGTCTTTTCTACAAACCAGGACTTACTGACCCTATAATTTTTATTGAGAAATTCAAATCTGGTTTTCCAGAAGGATTCACTGCCTACATTACTTAGCGTTTTCCCTTCACATAACATCTCTCTCCAAGTAATGATATCGCCTTTGAGGGGAAGGTTTTCTAGTCTTTCAGTGAAGCTATCTCCGTTGGTTATATGCAACAGTGACTTCATTTTAGCGTTTTGTTTCGTTGGTTAGACCTGTTAAAAGTAAGATTTACTTAAAAAAAACAAAAATTATATAAACAAAACCTAAGAGATTAAACGATAAATTTAACAGTTGGTCGAATAAACTTGCTGATATTCAGGACTGTTTAGGCTATCCCCCAACCCTTTTGACCGAAAACCCATTTTTTTTGAGAAATTCCATAATTTTTTCCCTGTAATCCCCTTGTATGATTATGGTCTCGTTCTTAAAACTCCCTCCAACGCCCAAAAGCGATTGCAGGGCCTTGGTCAATTTTTTGAAGTCTGAAGTAGCGCCATGATAGCCCTCCAAAAGGGTAACCGGTTTTCCTTTGCGTTTTTCATACTTGCAGATGATGGGGGTGTCCTGAAGCCAAAATTTTGGCTCACCATTCACTTCAGGGGTGCTTTCAGTTGGAATATGATCGGGAAATAGGTTTTTTAGTTGGTCCTTTAAATCCATTCCTATTTTTTTATAAGGCCAAGTTCGATCAGCCGTTCGTTCAAGTAGTCTCCTGCCGTAATATCCTCAAATTGCTTAGGATTTTCCACGTCCACACAATTATTTAGGCAATTTAAGGGCATGTCACTAATGGGGTGCATAAAGAAGGGGATGGAGTATCTGGAAGTACCCCATAATTCCCGTGGAGGATTCACCACTTGATGGATTGTGGATTTCAGTTTATTGTTGGTCAAACGGGATAGCATGTCCCCAACATTGATCATCAACTCATCAGGTTGGGCAATGGCGTCAATCCATTCGCCCTTGTGGTTCTGCACTTGCAATCCTTTACCATGGGCCCCCATAAGCAGGGTAATCAGGTTGATATCACCATGTGCAGCGGCGCGTACCGCATTTTTGGGTTCCTCGGTAATTGGGGGATAATGGATGGGGCGTAAAATGGAGTTGCCATTTTTAATGAATCCATCAAAATACGTTTCTTCCATATCCAAATGCAAGGCTAGGGCCCGTAAAACATACTGAGCGGTCTTTTCCAACATCTTGTAGGTCTCTTCGCCCACTGCATTGAAGACGGGAAGCTCTTTTACCATGACATTTTTGGGATATTCCATCTCAAGCTTTGGATCATCCTCCACATACTGCCCAAAATGCCAAAATTCCTTCAAATCGCCTTCCTTTCTGCCTTTGGCATGTTCCTTCCCAAAAGAGGTATACCCTCGCTGTCCCCCAATGCCTGCAATTTCATAGGAATCCTTTATTTGTTGGGAAAGGGCAAAGAGTTTCTTGATTTGATCGTATAATCTTTCAACCAGGGCATCGGATAAAAAGTGGCCGCGTAAAGCCACAAATCCAATATCCTCAAAAGCGGCACCAATTTCTTTGACAAACTTCGCTTTTTCCTTTGGGTCATTGGATAAAAACGCTTTTAAATTTACACTGGGAATAGCATTCATGGCCTATTGTTTTGGCGTTTATCAAATGTAATGAATCTTGCGCTTTTTAGTACTTTTGATTACTTCAAGCACTGTTATATGCGTTACCACAGCGGGGGTATGGATACGGAACTGCTCCTACAGCTTTATGAGCGGATGCTCAAACCGCGAATGATTGAGGAAAAAATGCTTATTCTTCTTAGACAGGGAAAGATTTCAAAATGGTTCAGTGGCATTGGACAGGAGGCCATATCGGTTGGAATCGCTTCAGCTCTTAAGGATTCAGAATATGTCCTTCCCATGCACAGAAACCTTGGGGTTTTCACCACTCGAAATGTTCCTTTGTACCGATTGTTCGCCCAATGGCAGGGAAAGGCCAGTGGTTTTACGAATGGGAGGGACAGAAGCTTTCATTTTGGAAGCCAAGAACATAAAATTGTTGGAATGATATCCCACTTAGGCCCACAACTGGGCGTTGCTGATGGTATTGCTTTGGCCGATGTCATCCGAAAAAAGAAAAGGGTAACCGCCGTTTTTACCGGTGAAGGGGCGACGAGTGAAGGGGATTTTCATGAAGCCTTAAACGTAGCATCCGTTTGGAACCTGCCCGTATTGTTTTGCATTGAAAATAATGGTTACGGATTATCAACCCCAACAAAAGAACAGTATAATTGCGAAAATCTGGTAGATCGGGCCAAAGGATATGGTATGGAAGGTCGAATCATTGATGGCAATAATATCCTTGAAGTTTACGGTAAAGTAAATGAACTTTGCAAAGCCTTAAGAAAACGACCGCGCCCAGTGCTCTTGGAGTTTAAGACTTTTAGAATGAGAGGACATGAGGAAGCGAGTGGTACCAAATATGTTCCTGAAAAATTAATGAAGGAATGGGCAAAAAAAGATCCCATTTCCAACTATGAGCACTTTTTATTGAAGGAAGGGGTCTTGAACAAAGGGAAAATTGAAAAACTAAGAGCTGAAATTACGGGCGAAATCAACATCGGTCTGGAAAAGGCGTACGCTGAAGAGGCAGTTGAATTTACCGAAAGTAAAGAATTAAATAATGTTTTTCATACTAATGAAAATGAAATAGTTGAGGATAAAAATAAATCTACAGCGAACATTCGATTTGTTGACGCGGTCTCCCAAGCACTGAGGCAATCCATGGAAAGACACCAAGAACTGGTCATAATGGGACAGGACATCGCGGAGTACGGGGGCGTGTTTAAGATAACCGATGGTTTTTACAAGGATTTTGGACGAAATAGGGTAAGGAATACGCCCATTTGCGAATCGGCCATAGTGTCGGCTGCCATGGGATTATCCATCAATTCCATGAAATCCGTTGTTGAAATGCAGTTTGCAGATTTCGTAAGCTCAGGGTTCAACCCGATTGTAAACTACCTCGCAAAGGTACATTACCGTTGGGGGCAACATGCAGATGTGGTCATACGAATGCCCTGTGGGGGCGGAGTGGGGGCGGGACCTTTCCATTCCCAGACCAACGAGGCATGGTTTACCAAGACCCCGGGGTTAAAAGTAGTATATC
The DNA here is from genome assembly GCA_039184365.1 of Bacteroidota bacterium. Classification (GTDB taxonomy): domain Bacteria; phylum Bacteroidota; class Bacteroidia; order Flavobacteriales; family Flavobacteriaceae; genus Croceivirga. The sequence continues at coordinate 8,001 of JBCDBE010000019.1, forward strand.
CTGCTTTTCCCAATGATGCAAAAGGTCTTTTGGCCCAAAGCATAAACGACCCCAATCCCGTCCTTTTCTTTGAGCATAAAGGATTGTACAGAAGTGTATATGGGCACGTGCCCACCGCATACTACACCTTACCCCTAGGAAAGGCAAATACCCTCGTTGGGGGAGATGACATTACTGTTATTTCCTATGGGGCCGGGGTGCATTGGGCCAATAAAATCTTGCAAAAGTACCCGGATATATCGGCCGACCTTATCGATTTGCGCACCTTGATGCCCTTGGACACGGATACAATATACCAATCGGTTCAAAAAACGGGGAAAGCAATTGTCCTGCAAGAGGATACCCTATTTGGGGGAATAGCAAGTGATATCTCGGCGTTGGTCACGGAAAATTGTTTTGAATACCTTGATGCCCCCGTAAAACGCGTCGGAAGCCTGGACACTCCTGTTCCCTTTGCGAAAAACCTTGAAAAAGGGTTTTTACCCAAAGAACGGTTTGAGACCGACCTCTTGGAGCTTTTGGCCTATTGATTTTTTAAAAAAAAGGTGATTCTTCCGTAAACCAATTCCATCTCCAATCCGTATTTTAGTCATAAAACACCCATAACATGATAAAAAAGAAGCTACTTCTACTTATAGTGCCCGCGCTGTTGCTCGTTTCATGTACAACAACAAAATCAGTACGTTCACAAAGGAATTTGTTCAGCGGCACCTGGGCCTTGGATAATATTAGATATGAAAATAACACGGGAAATTTCCAAGCCGTTCTTTTCAACGACGCTAAAGACATTTGTTTTGAAGGAAGTGAATGGTTCTTCAGGGATAACAACAGCACCGGGAGATACACGATTAAACAGGGTTCCCTTTGCACTGGAGGGATAAGAAGAATCCGTTGGTCCGTAATTGAACCGCAACAGAATTATGGCAGTCAGTTACAGTTCAAGTTTATTGATGATAACTACAAAGATATTTCAGGTGGGATAGGATACCGTCTGAACATTACCTCCCTTTCAGAACAACAAATGGTTTTGAAATCAAATGCTGAAGTGGATGGCGAGCTAGTTACAATTGTTTATGAATTTTCAAGAAAATAAAATGAAAACAGGATTGAGAAAAGGAATGGTTTACAGCATGACACTAGCACTTCTTTTAAGTTGCAGTGCTGTTAAAAATGCAAATAACGCCCAAAAGGGTGGAGCAATAGGTGCCGCTGGGGGAGCGGTTATTGGTGGCGTAATAGGCAATAATGTAGGTAAGGGCAATACTGCCCTTGGTGCTATCATAGGAGCCGTTGTTGGAGGTGCTGCCGGAGGGTATATAGGAAGTCGTATGGATCGTCAGGCAGAACGAATAGAAGAAGAAATTCCAGGAGCCGAAGTACAGCGGGTAGGGGAAGGCATCAATGTAACCTTTACCCAGGACGCCGGAGTTTTCTTCGATACCAATAAAGCGGATGTAAAAGGGACATCTGCGCAGACATTGAATAAACTGGCCGGTATTTTCAAAGAGTATCCCAAATCAAACATCCTTATCGAAGGACATACCGATTCTGCCGGCTCAGAGGAATACAACATGGGGCTTTCCCAAAAACGTGCAGAATCCGTAACCCAATATTTAACCGCGCAAGGTATTGATCTATCAAGGTTTACCACAAAATGGTATGGCGAGACCCAGCCTAGGGCCACAAATGATACCGCTGAGGGGAAAGCCAAGAACAGACGGGTGGAGTTGGCCATTGTTGCCAGTGAGGCACTTAAAGAAGAAGCCTATGAGAATACAAATTAAGCACGCAAGAAAAAATCTTTGACTTAAGCTAAAATCCTGATGTCCTGTCAGGATTTTTCTTTTTAGGTGTATCTTACCCTAATGAAGTATGATGTTATCGTGGTAGGTGGGGGTCTGGCAGGCTTAACGGCTTCTATTTACTTGTCCAAAGCTGGATTGTCCGTCTTGGTTTTGGAGAAGAAACCCTATCCACATCATAAAGTATGTGGCGAGTATGTTTCAAACGAGGTCCGTCCTTTTCTAACGTATTTGGGTTTGGATTTAAAGGGATTGGGTGCCATTCCCATCCTCAACTTTTCAATTTCCAATGAAAGGGGGAAAACCTTAAGCGCAAAATTACCGCTAGGAGGTTTTGGCATTAGCAGATATACCTTGGACAATGCACTATATCATTTGGCATTACAACAGGGTGTGCACATAAAATTTGAAACGGCGTACACTGCCACTTTTTTGGAAGATGGTTTTAGGGTTACTACTAAAAATGAAGAATTTCAAAGCCGATTTGTGATAGGAGCACACGGAAAACGTTCATTGTTGGATAAGTCAATCAAAAGGAAATTTCTACATGAAAAATCACCTTGGTTAGGAGTAAAGTGCCATTATAGCTACCATGGTTTTCCCAAGGATTGCGTTTCGCTGCATTGCTTTCCGGGAGGATACGGAGGGCTCTCCATGACGGAATCCGGGCATATCAATTTTTGCTATTTGGCACATAAAAAAAACTTTAAACCCCACGGGAACGTAGATGTATTCGCTGATAAGGTCCTCTCTCAAAATCCTTTCCTTAAAAAATTTCTGGAGGAAGCTATCCCCGTTTTCAAAGCCCCCCTAAGCATTGGTCAAATATCCTTTACCAAAAAAGAGGCTGTTAAAGACCACGTGCTGATGTGCGGGGATAGTTCAGGGCTCATACATCCTTTATGTGGAAATGGCATGGCCATGGCCATACATGCTGCTAAAATTACTTCTGAACGTATTATTCATTTTTTTAGTGAAGATGGGTATTCAAGGGAGCAAATGGAAAAGGATTATCAAAAGCTATGGAAGTACCATTTTAGTTCCAGACTTTACTACGGACGGAAAATCCAAGGCCTAATTACCAATCCCTTATTGATGAATGGGGTTTTTTCCATAATCCCCAATTCTCAACGATTTCTATCGGCTATCATAAAACAAACCCATGGAAAACCTATATTAGTGTAATGGATTTTTCAAGCAGAAGCAAGGTTGAGGAGTATATGGACGATCCCAACCTTGACCAAGAATCCTTTAGAAGGGCATATTTGGACATTAATCGATGTAATGTGCTATTAGGGGGCATGTCCATTACCCTGAACGCCATAAGGGCACTCATCAAAAAGCATCCAAGGGAATCGTATACGATTTATGATATGGGCTGTGGAGATGGTTTTATGCTTCGAAAAATTGCAAAAGAGCTTGAAAACGAATCCTTTCACGTACATCTCGTAGGAATTGATATGCGGGACGATATCCTATCCATAGCTAGGGAAGCTTCCAGGAAATTCCCACGTATAGCATATCGCAAAGCTGATATTCTGGCCTTGAAACAGGTGCAAGATTGTGACATTCTGTTGTGTACGTTGACCATGCACCATTTTGAAGAGGAAAATATCGTTGAATTTGTTAAGAAGTTTTCCGAATTGGCCAAATTAGGTACCATTATCAACGATTTGGAACGCAGCAAACTGTCCTACATATTGTTCAAACTGTTTAGTATCTTCTTTATCCGAACTTCAATTGCCAAGGAAGATGGATTGATTTCCATCAGTAAAGGTTTCTTAAAATCCGAATTAAAACATATGGCAAACAACTTAGAAAACCTACAACATACCATAAAATGGAAATGGGCCTTTCGATATTTATGGGTCATGGAGCCTATTAAATCCAATTAGAACATGTCTGAGGTCAAAATTTCCCAGCTTTCCAAGGCATTGCCCAAATTTTGCCGCTCCACTAAAGAGATCGTCCCTTTTGTGGACCTTTGGCTTAGTGACCAAGAAGATCGTTTTAGGAGAAAGGTTGTCAAGATCTTTGAAGGTTCTGGTGTCGATAAGCGCTACGGCATTATGCCCATTGAAGAGGTCTTTACCAAAACATCATTTGAAGATAAAAACCTGGTATACTCGGAAGAGGTCAAAAAATTGGGCCATGAGGTTTTGCAAAACGCACTCCAACAAGCAAAATGGGGGCCAGAAAGTCTTGACTTTATCATTACGGTAAGTTGCACTGGTATAATGATCCCTTCATTGGATGCCTATCTTGTCAATGAATTGGGTTTGAAACAGGATATTGTAAGGCTTCCAGTGACCGAAATGGGCTGCGCAGCAGGGGTTTCGGGAATCATTTATGCCACACAGTTTTTGAAGGCCAGTCCAGGTAAGCGGGCCGCCGTTATCGCTGTGGAAAGTCCCACCGCAACCTTTCAACTCAATGATTATAGCATGGCCAATATGGTCAGTGCGGCGATATTTGGCGATGGGGCTTCCTGCGCACTTTTGTCGTCCTATGAAGAAGATAAAGGCCCTAGAATTATAGGGGAGGGTATGTATCATTTTTATAATGCCATAGAAATGATGGGGTTTGATTTGACCAATACCGGATTAAAGATGATCCTTGACCCAAAAGTCCCTGAAACCATAGCAGAACACTTTCCAGATTTGACCCATCCTTTTTTACATAGTTTTGGTTCCAACATTGATAACGTTAAACACCTGATTTTTCACCCAGGCGGTAAAAAGATTGTGCAAACCGTTGAGGACTTATTTGGACAATTAGGGAAAAACATCGATGAAACCCGAAAGGTACTTAAAGAATACGGGAATATGAGCAGTGCCACCGTGCTTTATGTCTTGGAAGAGTTCATGCAAAAACAAGTCCCCAAAGGGGATCAGGGAATGATTTTGAGTTTTGGACCTGGTTTTTCGGCGCAAAGAGTTTTAATAGAATGGTAAAAATGGATAGGGGTAGGCCCATAGCGCTTATTTTGGGAGGAAGTTCGGGTCTGGGTGCTGCCACAGCAAAAAAATTGGCCCGCGAAGCATATGACATCGTGGTGGTTCACCGTGACCGAAGGGCTGACATGGAGAAAATCAATGCACTATTCCATACGATTGAGGATATGGGAGCAAAATGCCACGGTTTTAACGCAGATGCCGTTCATCCCGTCAAACGGCTGGAGTTGTGGAGAAATATCAAGGAAGTCCTAAAAGGTCAAAAAATTAAGGTTGTGGTGCATAGTATCGCCAAGGGTAACCTAAAACCCATGATTGGGCCAGGGGAAACATTGAACAATCAGGATTTTCAGATAACCCTCCAGGCCATGGCCGTCAGTCTGTTTGATTGGGTAAAGCAAATCGCAGATGACAATTGCTTTGATGAGGATGCCAGGGTTATCGCCTTTACCAGTGAGGGAAGTACCAAAGCTATTCCAGATTACGCTGCCGTCTCCGCCTCAAAAGCGGCCTTGGAATCAATTATTAGGAATATTGCCCTGGAATTTGCTCCTTTGGGAATTAGGGCGAATTGCATACAAGCCGGGGTTACGGAAACCAAAGCACTGAAACTGATACCAAAGCATGGGGCTTTAATAAAAAATGCAATACATAGAAATCCACACAACCGATTGACGATCCCTGAAGATGTGGCGAACGCTGTTTATTTACTAACCTTACCAGAGGCAGCTTGGATTACGGGGACCGTGATTAAGGTGGATGGTGGAGAAAGTCTACAATAATGAATCTTCAAGAAATCCGTGATCTCCTTCCATATTCGGAACCTTTTTTGTTCGTCGATGAATTGATTGAGGTGAACGAGGATTGTGCAAAAGGAAAATATACTTTTCGTGCGGATTTGCCTTTTTACCTTGGGCATTTCAAAGGAAATCCCATAACTCCAGGGGCCATTCTAACGGAATGTTGCGCCCAAATAGGCGTGGTTTGCTTGGGGATTTATTTATTGGCCGGTCAAGTCAATAGCACATTCAAAATTGCACTGACAAGCGCCGAAATGGAGTTTCTACTGCCCGTTAGGCCCGATGAAGAAGTTCTGGTAGAATCCCAGAAAGTCTATTTTCGGTTTAACAAACTTAAGTGTAGGGTAAATATGCGAAACGACCAGGGAGCGATGGTATGTAAAGGCACTATAGCGGGAATCCTAAAAACGAACCATGAAAACTAGGGTAGTGGTTACGGGTTTGGGCGTATGTGCTCCCAATGGAGTTGGTTTGGAAACTTTTGAGGAATCCCTCTTAACCGGAGTTTCCGGAATTCGGTTCCAAAAGGAATTGAAAAATCTAAATTTTTCATGTCAAATAGCTGGAAACCCATTAATTGACAATGTTAATTTAAATGAGTACTTTAGTAAAATACAACTAAAGGGATTGGATTCCTCCGGATTGATTTATGGCGTAATTGCAGGTTTGGATGCCTGGAAAGACGCCAAACTGGCTACAAGTTTTGAGGAACCGAATTGGAATAGCGGTATCGTTTTTGGGACCGGTATTCTTGGCGTGGATAAATTTCGTGATGCCATTTACAAGGTTGACGAAGGAAACGTAAGAAGACTGGGGAGCACTGTTGTAATCCAAACCATGGCCAGTGGCATTAGTGCATATTTAGGCGGTATTTTAGGAATGGGCAATCAAGTGACGACCAATTCTTCGGCCTGCACCACTGGAACAGAATCTGTTTTAATGGGCTTTGAACGGATAACCTCGGGAAAGGCCAAAAGAATGTTGGTTGGCAGTTGCAGTGATAGCGGCCCCTATGTTTGGGGTGGTTTTGATACCATGCGAATTTTACCTGCCAAATTCAACAATGATCCTGAAAAAGCGAGTCGCCCCATGAGTGCCACTGCATCCGGCTTTGTCCCAGGAAGCGGTGCAGGGGCAATGGTTTTGGAATCGTTGGAGAGCGCGTTGGAGCGAAAAGCCCCTATCTATGCGGAACTTTTGGGAGGGGCCGTGAACAGTGGAGGACAGCGACAAGGGGGAAGTATGACGGCCGCCAACCCCAAGGCGGTGCAGCGATGTATTCGACAGGCATTGGAAAACACCTCCATTTCGCCCAATCGGTTGGACGCCATCAATGGTCATCTTACGGCAACGAGCAAAGATGCGGATGAAATTGAAAATTGGAGTAAGGCCCTTCACAGCAAGAGGGACGACTTTCCCTTTACGAATAGTTTTAAAGGTCATTTTGGGCACTGTTTGGCAGCTGCTGGCAGTATTGAATGCGTCGGTACTATTTTACAGTTTAGAAACAATAAGCTTTTTGGCACGATGAACTGTGAGGATATTCACCCCAAGATTTTAGCGGTGGTCGCTGAATCCCGAATTGTCAATCAAACCATAGACTTTAAGGCAGAAATCATTGCAAAAGCCAGTTTTGGTTTTGGCGATGTCAATAGCTGTGTTATTTTTAGAAGGTTTTACTAATGCTTTGAAAAAGAAACTATGGAAAACTTTGAACAGCTCAAAGGGATTGTATCGCAATACCTTCCTGATGACGTGCATACTTCCCAAATAGGGATGGACAGCGATTTCATTCAAGAATTGAATATCAATTCCGCCAATTTGGTGGACATTGTATTGGATGTGGAGGACACATTTGATATCCTTTTGGAAAATGAGGATATGGACGGGATGAAAACGGTTTCCGATGCACTCAAAATCATTGATAGCAAAATCAAGACAAAATAATGGCCTATGAGCCCGAAAAGGAAATGGTTATTGGTAGGTGGCGCTGGTGCTTCATTATTTGGATTTGGCCTTTGCGCAGTGGTTGAAAGTGGATTTCTGAAACATGGCGACTCAAAATGGTGGCATTGGGCAGGACTTGGCACGCTTTCCTTAATTGTTACCATCATTGGACTGGTACTGCTTATCAAGGCAGGGCTAATGGAAAAAAACCTGGATTAATACATAAATATGTTGAAGCCCTTTTGGAAATGGGCAAAGCCCAAACTACAGGTCGACGGACGCTTAATTCTGACCTATTGCACCATCTATTTCCTATGGGGCCTGGCCATGAATTGGGTGGGGCAACAACTGGAAATTGCCAGGTTCACCTTTTGGTGGCAGGTAATTACCTGTTACATCGTATATATGGTGCCCATCTCCCTTCTTCTTAGGGGGCTTCCATTTCATCAGCAATATGCTTATGGGCTCATTGCCATGGCTTTTTTGGAGTTTGGGGGCTATGCCTTGGAAACTTCATATGCCTATCCCAATAATATTTTAGATCGGTTTTTTAACGAGCGGAATTTTAGTTTGGGTATGGCTATTTTTTTTGGACTCTACTTCCCATTGGGGAACGCCCTAGTGGCCAAAACCCATCAAATCCTATTTAAGTAACCGTTTATTTATCCAATATAGCAAGCCGTAGTAAGATTGGCCTTCCTTTATTTCGCCCAAACTTCCGACCACAGGTCAAATTCTTCGATAAAAATCCTTAATCTACTGATAATATGGATTATAGCTCAATTCATCTTAATTTTATCTTGAGAACATATTTGAAATGGGAAAATATACATTTACCGTTGCCACAATGGTATTGGGCATGCTTTGTCTTGGTGCGCAAACCACCAGGCGTGACAAGATGTTAAAGGACAGAAAGGAATTCAGTGACCGGACTTTATTTCAACAATTTGAGCAAAAAATGATCCCCACAGCCAAAGAGCGCAAGAAAAAAAGTGATGAAAACAAGGCGAGAAGGGAATTGCTGTTAACCATCATTGATACTAGCCAAATAAAAGGGGAACTAAAACAAAAATTACAATATGATGTGGTTCAAAATCCCTTTTCCAAAAGACTGAGAAAATTCATTGAAAAATACAACCTCCAAGAGAAAATATCATCAACGGACTGACTCGAACTCAAATCGAATGTTGACCAAATTATCCTCCCTCCTTTTTTTGATTTTAATTCCAAAATCAGAGGAATAGAGGCTTGCCTTGCCCACCAATTTACCATCAAGCTCGTGAAATTCAATCTGTACGGATTTCGTGATTCCCTTGATGGTCAAATCACCATCAACCAACCAACTGCTTCCGGTCGTGCTAACTTTTCTACTGGAATAGGATATTTCGGGATGGTTTTTCACACTAAAATAGCGTGACCCCCGTAAGGACCAGTTGCGCAGCCCGTTGTTCGTATCCAACGTAGCGACTTTTACTGAGCCCTTGAATATGGAATTGGAGGGGGTATCCCAATCAATTTGGGATTGGGATTGGAACCCTTCAATACTTCCTTTTACGCTTTTTGATGGAAATTCAAATGTAATCTTTGCCTTGGCAATTTCGCTTTGCTGAGCGTACCCCAATAGGACTTGTAAAAGTAAAAAACATAAAGCGCCACCTAATCGCATCCCATCCCGTTTTCAAAACCTGGAACACAATATACGCCAATCCAACCTATAGTATCAATGCGCTTTCATTTTTTCTTTCTTTTTTGAAAGTTGTCGGTCCAAATCAGTGATACTCTCTTGGATACTCATTTCAAAGCTTTTGGAATTACTTTCCGCGAAAAGCTGGGGCCCTGGAACACTCAACTGAATCTTACAGATTTTTCCACTTAAGGGTGAGCTGGTATTTTGTGTTCTTAGAAAAACATGGGCTTGAACTATAAAGTCAAATTTAGATTCAATTTTGTTTAACTTTTTGGCGATTAACTCTTCCAATCGATTGCTAGCCTTTGCACCATCATACTCAAAAGTAATGTTCATTGTCCGTAAATTTTAGTTTTGTTAGTGTATTCATCTCAATTACATAACCTTTTCATATTCTCATAGTTATGTATTTCTTAAATCAAAGCTAAAGCTTGTTAAAGTTTAAAAAGATGATATCCGTCATAAAACCTAATATAGGATTTTTCGTAATTTTAGTTACGACTTTTAGGATAAACAAAACGTACTTTAAGGTGACCACAACGGAATCAAAACTTAATTTTGAACGATTGATTTTTAGGCTGGAAAGGAACCACAGATGTGTTCTTCGTTTGGCGAAAAACTTAAATTCCTATAAGTATGAACCCAAAAATTACGAGTGCTTCGCGAGGTTAAGTGAACTTAAGGCTGCTTTCTCCGTATTGGCAAAAAAACAAATGGCCCTTTTTGACCAAATACAGCACCATTCCCTTCCATTTGGTGATGCCACTGAAAAAGTTGAAGACTCCATAAAACAGTATCATGGGCTGGAAAAGAAAATGGCGGAATATCTCCTAGGACTTTAATTCCTGGACGTCATCACCCTTGTGGTACCCCACTTTTTCCCAATTCTTCTAAAAAAAATCGCAATATCCATTTTCCTAGGCGGTTACTTTTGGCAAATTTGGTATTTTGTTGATGATTTTGAATACGATCAATAGTTCAAATTTAAATTACTGAATGATGGCCCTTAGACATAGCATATTTCTCTTGATTTTAGTTACTTCATGCTCAATATTTCTTGGCTGTAAGGAGACTCCTAAAGAAGAAAACACCCCAAGCTTACAGGAATTCAAAGAACCAATAAGTGACTTGCCCATAGAGCGATTGAATGTACCGGAGGGTTTTACAATCGAGGTCTATGCCGATGGACTGGATGGTGCCCGTTCCATGGCACTGGGGGATGAAGGCACCTTGTTTGTTGGAACACGCAATGAGAAAACGGTCTATGCGGTCCAAGATTTGGACAAGGACTACAAGGCAGATCATATAAAAGTATTGGACAGTACCTTAGAGGTTCCCAATGGTGTCGCATTCAGGAACGGCTCGTTATATGTAGCGGAGGTTGGCCGTCTATTGCGATATGATAATATTGAGGCCCAATTGGACCGTCCTTCGGAGCCCGTAGTTGTTTATGATGACTATCCTACAGAGTTCCATCATGGGTGGAAATACATTGCGTTTGGCCCAGATGACAAATTGTATGTTCCAGTAGGCGCGCCATGTAATATTTGTGACAGTACGGTTTCAGACCAACGGTATGCTTCCATTACCAGAATGGATCCGGATGGCAACAATCGTGAGATTTATGCCCATGGTGTACGAAACACCGTAGGGTTTACCTGGCATCCTGAGACGAATGAGATGTGGTTTACGGACAATGGCCGCGATTTAATGGGGGATGATGTGCCGCCATGCGAACTGAACCGTATTACGGAGCCTGGACAACATTTTGGCTATCCCTTTTGTCATGGTTCCGAAGTAAAGGACCCTGAATTCGGGGCCCAACGTCCCTGTTCTGAATTTGTTCCCCCTATTCAAAACATGGGTGCCCACGTAGCACCATTGGCGGTAAAATTTTACAAGGGTGATATGTTCCCTGAAAAATATAGGGATTTTGCCTTTGTAGCGGAACACGGGTCATGGAATAGAACCAAAAAATCAGGTTACCGTATCTCCTTAGTGAAATTGGAAAATAATTCGGCGGTAGGCTATACCACGTTCATCGATGGATGGCTTGATCATGAAACCCAAGTGCAATGGGGCAGACCAGTTGATATGCTTATTTTGGACGACGGCTCCATGCTAATTTCAGATGATTTTGGGGATGCGATATATCGGGTCACCTATTCCGGTGATAAGATCGCAATGAACAGGAATCCCATTTGAAAAAAATGAAGTTGCCGTAGTCTATTGAGGCACTCATTACGTATAACAGGATATAGTCCCAATTTATGAACATGGTTGGGCAAAATCCGAACACTAAATGGCCAATAAAATTACGTGCACGTGCTTTTGGGCGCTTTTACTCATTTTCTCAATTTCCCATTCTTGTCTTGGTCAACAAAGAAATTTGTACAAGGGGAACTATACTTCGGGCAGTTATGAGGGTAAAGCCAGCTATACCTATAAAGTTATAGGAATCGATACCATCTTTGATGGGTCTTTTAAAATGGAACGCTCCAATTTGGGGGCGCTCTTGGAAAAAAACGATCGGTCCTTTTTGTTCGAAGGAAGTTTTGACAATGGTCTTCCCCAAGGCAATTGGACATTTCAATTTGGTGAGTTTAATACGGATAGTACCACCAGTGTCTCTGGTTTTCAATATCGGGTCAATGTCAATGGTAACCTGCAAGAGGCCAAAGGAAAATTGAACCAGGGCAAGCCCCAGGGCAGATGGAATTTCTCCGAAAAGAATATCGAGGATTCCCAAATCCTTGACACGTTGTTTTTTAGTGAAATCGATTTTTTGGATGGCATACCACAGCAAAGTTTTACGATCGGAAATGCCCAAGGCGCCCTCATTGGGCGCTGTCTAAGAAATGGATTGGCACATGATACATGGGCTTTGTTCTCAAACGAAGCATACAATGTTGAAAACTGGGAATTTAGTAAAGGATGGCTGGAAAAAATTGAAGTGAACGCGGATGGAATCCCAACTGTTGTTGAATTATTTAACGATGCCTCCATCCCTTCGGAGATTATTGATTTGGATGGGGGCTACGGCACCTTGGTTTCAATTTATGCCGAACATTCCTCCAACGCCCCTATTGATTTTTCTAAAGGTATCAATGAACTGTTGGTGCAGAACAGTTCTAATTACCAAAAAATAGGCGATATACTTTCAGGATTAGGTTCCAACAACTTCTTCGAAGGATTTAAAGTAAGGGCCCCCTTCTTTCCATTGGATTCCATTTCAAGAAAACAGTTGGATACTACCGTGAAATTAGTCAAAAACGCTACTGAAATAAGCAAGGGTTTTTTGAAAAATACCCGATTGAATTTGATGAAGCGTTCAGACGAAGAAGCCAATATGCTATACCATACCATTGTTGCACTTGACAGTATAGTATTGCGGTCCCTAGGTACAATGGTAGAATTGGAAAATTTGGGAATTACCGAAAACCTCAGTGAGGAAATGTTATCCGATTTTCTTTTCCCCAATGGCAGGCCGTCTCCAGAACTAGCTGTAGTAGATGATAGCGGCCATGTCCAGAACTTTTTAGGCCCGGGTGGCGAATCCGTGGATTTTGAGGCAAAAGGTATGATAGGCTATTTGGCAATGGCGGAATACGTTTCCCAAAGTTTAGGGCAAATTAACGTTACCCTTGGGCAAAAGCTCGAAGATGATAAACAGCAACAAGAGTTTGTCCTTCTTGAAGAACAAATGATTGCCCAAGCCAATGCCCTGAACCAATTCCCTGATTCCATTCGCCAAATACTGGGTAGGGCGGAACTAAGAGCCTTGGAAACCATCAAATCCACAGCTGAAACATTGCTCAAGGAATATGCTGAAATGCCAACAGGGAATGAAAAATTGAATCAAGCCAGAATGCTAATTAGCTGTTTGCTCGATTTTGACGCGCTTTCCCAGGAAATTGTAAAGCTACCGGAACGGTCCTTGGAACTTCGGGAAAAGTACACTGATGCCGTATTCAATCCATTCACGGCCACTATCATGGATGAATCGGTCAAAAAACGTATCACAGCTGCCTATGACAATGTGTTGGTTCCCTATCTATTGGAAAAAGTGGAAAAGGAATTGAATTGCGAAAATGCGGGGGCGTTGCAACTACTATTTCAAAATTCACACGGAAGAATGGTAGAACTAAGGGACGAGGATACTTCCAAAATGGAACGAAAACTCCGAAAGGAACGAAACCCAAAGGTTGTTCTTCAATTGTTTAACCTAAAACCATTGGAGGAATAATTGATCATGGAAAACGTGCAGAGAAACCTCCTGAACCTGTTACTCCTTCTTAGCATTCTTAATTGCGGAATGTTGATGGCCCAGGAAGAAGAGGTGCTACCAGGGGAATCCCAGTTCAAGGATCCAAAAACGCGGGTTTGGTTCAACACCTATGGGGCCATTCGCATTTCAAAACGTCTATACTGGGATGCCCAGACCCATTTTCGTTTTGAAGAAACAGAAAACACTCCTTTTATTGGACAAATTGGGCAGGTATACAATAGACATGCCATAGGTTATCTGTATTCCAAGAACATTAACTTCAGCTTGGGTGGGGTGCTTCGTGTCAATTTCAACACTGATGAATCTTCGGATGATCGAAATGTGGTTCCAGAATGGCGAATCTGGCATCAATACCAGTTTGCCCAACCCGTCTATAGCGCCATGATTTATCATCGCATTAGAATTGAGCACCGCTGGAGTCAAGGTTTTGAAGAAAATAGCGAGTATATCTTTAGAAACCGTTGGCGTTATTTGTTTCGGGCCAAAATTCCATTGAACAACCATAAATTGGAAACGGGAACCCTTTATGTTTCCCCAGAGGCCGAAGTCATTATGCAAAGCGGGAGGGCCGTGGTAGGCAGTGTCATGGAAGATTTACGTTTGACAACCACTCTGGGTTATATTTTGACCCCTCGTTTAAAAATCGCTGGGGGGTTAATGTATTCGCAGGGACAGACGCTTGAAAACGCCGGGGTTTTTAAGCAAAACTGGACCATGCGTTTTCATGTCTATTTCTCGCCAGATATTAGAAAGGTAAAAAATAAGCTTCCTGCGATCCATTTCACGGATTAGCACGTATATGGATATGTATACGGAAAACCATCATGAATATTAACCAAAGATTTCTAAGCATTTGTGCCTTTGCCATACTAATAATAGGAGTTGTCTTTTTGGGATGGCATCATATCAAGCAAGGGAAACAGTTAAAAAGCCAGCAGACCGTTGTTGAAGACTTGGAACAACAGCTTCGTGCCCAAAAATCCTTGTTGGAAATGGACTCGCTTTTGGTTCAAGGCCATTATCAAGATGCGCTGGCGCAATATCAGAGCCACGAAACGAATCTGATGGAAGATGGAGAATTTGGGGTGGGATTACGTGTGGCCATAGCCAAAAAATTACTTGAGTTTGAGGATGATTTAACCTCGCGGGCTTCTGTATACCCGAATGTAAAAGATACGTTAAACGTAGTGGAAATTACTGAACCAAACCCAAAAATCAATCAGCTGGATTCCCTCAATTTTGTGCTATCCAAAACCAAAATGCAGTTGGCAAAAATGAAACGAAAGCTCTATCAAAAGTCTTTTGGCGAGTATCTTACTTTTACCAATAGTAAGGGAAGTCAAGTCCATTACGTGGGACAGGTTGAAGGTGGTAAAGCCAACGGTTACGGTGTCGCCATTTTGAATACCGGCAGTCGTTATGTAGGGGAATGGAAAAATAATGAGCGACATGGGCAGGGCACTTTTTACTGGAAGGATGGGGAGTACTATGAAGGAAACTACCAAAGCGATAAGCGAAACGGTCAGGGTACTTATTTTTGGCCAAATGGGGAAAAATATATCGGACAATGGAAGGAAGACCGCCGATCGGGCAAGGGAGCCTTTTTTGGAAAAGATGGTAAGCTAATGACCAAAGGTATTTGGGAAAATGACAAAATGATTACGGATACTACCAAACCCACTAAAAAACAGCGCTCAAAGGAAAAGGAAATGGCTGCTCTATAAAACTTAAGGCGCTGAAATCATTTCAAAGAAAGCATTCCCATCCTTAATGCCTTCCAATCCCAAGATGTAGCATATTTCGGATAGGTCGGAAAAATCAAGGCCGCCCGCCGCTATGGATTCATTGAGATACCTCCCTTGCCTTCCATTATATTCATTACCAGTGGATATGGCCAGTTCCCAAACCTTTTTTAAATGCTTCCTGTTCTTTAGATAGGTTCTCCATTTTATTTTTTCGTCCGACCGAAAACCTGGAGTACCATTTCCCACAGCATTTCCATCTGGAATTTTGTGGTAATCAATGTTTTCTTTAACATAATCCAGTAAATCAGACGCGGTCACCTCTTCGTTCCAGTTGCTATGCTGCACCAAATGAATCCGCTTTTTAACATCCAATCGTGGTTGCATTTTTAAAAGTGCTTTTATCCATTTTGCTGAAAAATCGGATTGTCCCGCATCGGCAATCCAAATATCCCCACCCTTTAAAATTGTAGTATTCACTTTGTTCAGCACCTCTTGTTGTGCACTTTTTGGGGTATTATGGGCATCCGACCAATGAGTTCCAAAAGCTAGGTCAAATAACGGTTCGGCAGGAACATAAAGCCCTTCTTGAATACCATAGGTCCCAGCCACGGCATGGTATTGTACATCTTTGAAATCCCTGTGTTTAAGGAGGGTAGTCAATGCCGCTACAGTATGCAAATCGTCTACATCTGTCTTGCAGTCAAATTGGGCCAATAACAAATCAACCCCTTTTTCAAAGCGATTTTGCTGAGAAGCGGCATTTTGACATATCAAAAGCACGAATAGCATCGTAAAAACAAGTTTCACTTTCATGATGAAAAGGTACTAAAACTCAAGAATGATGTAAGAAGTGAAATGATAATAGCCGCCCGGATACCAATATTACCAAGTTTGACTTAGCAAAAGGTGCACCAAACAAACAATGGCATTATTTTGGTATCAGTCATTTTGGAGAACCAAAAGCGGAAACGACATGGACTTTAAATATGTAGGGCCCTAATTTTATAGGTTTTTTTTCAAGATGATCTGTCCTTCCTTATTTGATTTTGGTGAAGGGAATGTCATGATAAAGGTGGTTCCTTTCCCTTTACCCTCTGATGTAGCCGAAATAGTTCCATTATGGGAGTCAATGATTTTTTTCACCATGTAGAGCCCAAGCCCGGAGCCTTCAACACTCCCATCGAAGCGTTCAAATGGGGTGAATAGCCTATCCAATTCACTCGGTGTCATACCAGAACCATTATCAATAACTTTAAAGTGGTTGACATCCGCTCCTTTTTGTGCTTCAATTCGCACTACTGGATCTTTTTGATTCCCCATATACTTAATAGCGTTGTCAATAAGATTTTCAAAGACCTGTACCAGGCGATTTCGATCGCCATAAATCTTGGGAAGTTTCTTGCCTATATACAACTTTGCACTGTATTCCAGTAAACGTCCTTGAACCAAGTTACTTGCTAAGTCCACCACCTGATTGGTATCCAACACTTCATTTTTATTTTCTATTTTGCCCAACTTGGCAATTTTGGTAATGTCAGTGATTAAATTTGTCATTAGATCACAGGTTTCATCAATATACTGTACATATTGCTCCATATCCTTGGATTGGGTAATATTCACTTCCATTGGAATAAGACTTGCAATTCCCTTAATACTGTTTAAAGGGCTCTTCAAATCGTGGGAAACGGCAAAGGCAAAACGTTGTATCTCTTCATTTTTATCAGAAAGCTCATCAGCAACCGCCATCAATTTTTCGTGCTTTTCCTTTAATTCCCGGGTCCGTTCATCAATCTCTTTTTCCAACTTAATTTGATACCGCTTAAGGCGCAACACCCTTAATCGGTGCAACAAAAATATGGCCATGGCGATACTGGTAATAAGGAATGTTCTAAACCACCATGTTTTCCAATAAGGTGGGGTAATGGAAATAACCATTGAGGTTTCGTTGTCAACCCAAACCCCATCTGAGTTGGTCGATTTAATCCTTAAAACGTAATCCCCGGAACTTAAGTTGGTATATGTAGCATGTTGATCGCCTTCCACAAAATTCCATCTCGGCTCGAAATTCTCTAAAAAATAAGCGTATTTGACGCGTTCGGGATGCCTAAAGGTCAACGCTTGGAACTCAAAATCAACCACATCTTGATTATAGGACAGGAAAAGGGTGTCCGTTTGACTAATGTCCTTGGACAGAATTCCTGTTTCATCATTGGGCCTAACAAGTTTGTTAAAAAGACGTAGACCAGATACCAAAACTTGAGGCACATCCTGCCTTTTTACAATGGCTTCTGGGTTAAAAATATTGAATCCATTGCTCCCGCCAAAAATAAGCTCATTGGCTTTTGTCCTAAGAACGGAAGACCCGTTAAATTCATTTCCTTGAAGACCATCATCCTCGTCATAATGAATTAAATCCCCATTTTTGGGATCATACTTTGTAATACCGCCACCCGTACTTAACCAAAGATGGCCGTTGGTATCACTTTCTATGCCCTTTATGGCATCATTTACCAGTCCATTTTTCTTTGTAATGGCCTCAAATGCGTCAGTTTTTGGTAGGTACTTGTTCAATCCTGCTTGGGTTCCCACCCAAAAATCACCATTGGCATCCTCGTACATGGTATTGATAAAATCATTGCTTATGGACCTCTCTTTATTTATGGAATGGTAATGGATGGGAATCCAGCTTTCCTTATTTTCCTTAAGCCGAAATAGGCCTGAGGTTTGAGAGCCAACCCAGATTTGTCCTTTGCTGTCTTCATAGAGCCGTGCCACAGTAACAGTCTCAGAACCATCACGTTCAGAGCGAACGCTTACATGTTGATATGCTCCAGATTCTGGAAAATAGATATGAACACCACCAAAAAGGGTGACAATCCAAATACGGCCTTTACGGTCTTCAAGAATATCGGTTACATTATTGGAGCCCAAAAACGAATTCTCCTTTGTCCAAGTTTCAAATTCTTTGGTTTCGGGGTCAAAAATAGCAAGTCCTTTTGCCCATGAGCCTATCCATATTTTGTTGTTGCTATCCCGTAAAAATGATAATATGACATCACTGTGCAATTTTCCATTGGACAGGGAATAGACTTCAAACATATTTTTTTCCCGGTTCCAAAAATTAAGCCCCCCGCCATCCGTGCCTATCCAGAGGTTGCCATTTTCAGTCTCCAAGAAGCTGTTCACCAGATTATTGCTTAATGACAAAGAATTGAAGGGGTCGGTTTTAACGTGCTTGAACTTGTAATATTCCTTATCGTAGAAACTAAGGCCGTTCTTGAACGGCCCCAGCCACATGACACCGTTCCCAGCTCGATGGATGGCCCAAATTGAATTGCTGGATATGGAATTTGGGTGACCCACATCGTGTTTTATAGTTTCTATGCTTAAGTCCGAACCGGAATATATGGACAACCCGGCATTTTCACTACCCAACCACACATTCTGGTACTCATCGGTTGCCAATGATAAAATAGCGTGACCTGGGGTTATGGAAACAGTTTTTGTGGAAAAAGCGAAGTTTTCATCTATTTTCATGGTAATGAGTTCGCCTTGATGCGTTCCCAACAAATAGTCACGTTCAGTTACTTGCATTGCCCTACTGATATCTTGCGGCCCTGCAATCTGGGAAATTATCTGAAAGTCCTCATTGATAACATAAATGGACGCTTGGGTAATCATTAGCAATTTATCCTCGGATATCGTAAATAACTCTACGATATAGTGATTGCTGGGTCCACCTTGATAGATTTCATCAAATAGGATTTGTTTGGTTTCCCCAGTGCCCATATGATATCTGAATACCCCACTATTGTCCGTTCCCAACCATAAAAAGCTGCCCTGTTTAGCAATGGCCCCAATATATTTTGATTGTAAGAACGCTCCTGCGGGAAGAAATGGAAAGGGTTTTACCATATCCAACCGCCTATCATAAATATTTAGACCTTGATTGGTACCAATATACAGTTCCCCGCCATGGTCTTCATAAATACTCTCTATATAACCATCCGTCAAACCTACTGAAGTGTCAGTGCCCTTTTCATAGATTTCAAAATTGGAACCGTCAAACTTGTTCAGTCCGTTGGGTGTACCTACCCACAAAAATCCTTCGCTGTCCTCAAATATTTGGGTAGCAGAGGTCTGTGACATTCCTTTTTTTATGTGATGAAAAGAAATGGTATCCAAGATGGATTGGGCCTGGACCTGCTCAATAAGAATGACGGTCAGTACGAATGTAAAAATGGTTCTCAACGTTCCCATCGTAGGTCTTTGTGTCTAGTGATCGTATGGATGCCTTCAAAGGAAGGGATTCTATAGTATTTAAAAAATAATTGTGGGGAACCTTTTAAAATTTGTGGTGAAAAGTACTTCATAAGGAATTACATCATTTTCGCACATCGAAATTAGGAAAGGAGCCCTAATGAAAAACCGCAATGCCCATATCTACATTTTATCAATTAGACTTCTGCCATTCAATACTCTAGAAGCAATTCAAGTGCCATTTTCGAAAAAAATTCCTTGCCATGACTTAGTCCACCATTCAGATTTGCAATACAACAGTAGTTTTTTAATCAGATAATATTCGTATCGAGAACCTTTTAAAGACCAAGGTTCGGAACCAAATCCAATGGATATTGGAATATGACACGTCCAAGTCCTTATCCCTTAAAGGACCGCTCTATTTTTTTTAGTGTCTTTTGGAACAGCGTTCCCCCTATATGTTTTATCTAAAAACATCCGATTCCATGGTTTCCCCTTTGGTCTCCGATTTGTGGCAATGTATTCATCGAAACTTTAATATTTATTTAGATAAATCCAACGATTTAAGGGAGTGGATTGGTACAATAATTGGTGAAGGTAAGTATGAAGACAATAACTATTAATTCATCAAAACAGTAACTATGAAAAATTTTACAATGCTTGCATTTATATCGATGCTCCTGTTTTCGGGTTGTGCCGTGATAAGACCCGGCGAAGCAGGGGTAAAGCAAACCTTGGGAAGGTTTGATAATGAAGTGGCCACAGAAGGAACCGTTTTTTTCAACCCCCTTACGAGTAAGGTAATCAAAGAATCCACCCAGACCAATAACATAAAACTTTTTCTGACGCTTCCAAGCAAAGAGGGACTCAGTGTAGAGTCAGAGATATCCATTTTATATCGATTGGAACGTGATAAAATACCCAGTGTTTTACAAAATCTGGGGAGGGACTACGAATCCATTATTACCAGTGTTTTCCGTTCAGCCTCCTCGGATGTTTGTGCCCAATTTTACGCAAAGGATATGCATTCTGGTATGCGCGCCAACATTGAGGATGAAATTAAAACCAAAATGAACGAAAACCTAAGAAAACAAGCGGATGGTATTGCGTTAATCGCCGTTTTAATGAAGAGCATTCAACTTCCGCCAGGCTTGGCAAGCTCCATTGAACGCAAACTACAGGCCGAACAAGACGCCCTGCGTATGGAATTTGTTCTTCAACAGGCAAAGTTGGAAGCCGACCGAAAAATTATAGATGCCGAAGGTGAACGGGATGCCCAGAAAATATTGTCTGAAGGGCTTACGGATGAAATTATTAAAATCAGGAGCATTGAGGCCTTTAATAGACTTTCGAATTCCCCAAACAGTAAAATAATCGTAACGGACGGCAAGACCCCAATGCTTATAGATACCAAAGAGGATTAGTGAATTCTTAGCATGGGAATACAGAAGGCATGGATTATGTTCCACGCCTTTTCCTTGCTACGTGGATTCTTTGTGCGGTCAACGTCACTTTGGGAGTATTGGGCGCTGTTTGTAGCGGTACAACCGGGAAACCGCTGAAAATCTGATGTCGTCCGGTTAAACCCTCTACGGAACGAAAAGGTGCAGATATCGTAGTTTTACCTGTTGAAGTTCTTTTTCAACCTTAACTACCCCGGCCCAAATTTTTAAGGGACACCTGTTATAATGCCCATATCTTATCCGATTTGGAATACGGCATACAATCCACAAATTGCCCTGGAATAGGAAGATAAGCCCTAGCTTGGGTCATTCCGATTTCAGAAGTGAAATAGCCATTAAGAGTCAGCCCTTTAAGCATATGGAAATAATGGGGTGGCACTTCCGCTTCACCTTCATGTTCCAAACTATAGGCAATCGCTTCTTCTTGAATGGACTCCAAAAGCACTTTCTTGTTCGTTGGGCTCATGGTAATAAAGGATTCCGAAAAATCCGATGCCGCTTTGGAATTTAGCGTATTGATACCTTCAACCAAAATCTGTTGGTCTTCTTCCTCCATACAATCTTCGTACATCAACAACATGTATTCCCCAATCTTTGTTGCCTTTGCTCCTGGAGCATCCGCCGTTGAAGGAATGATGGTTTCCCCTATTTCGTCCAATAGCGGAATATCGGTTTCTGATAAGGTTGTTCGTATTTGGGGTTTGTAGGTACAACTGTGAACAAGTCCAACAGAAGGAAGCAATACGGCCGCACCCGTGCCATAACCAACTTGTTTTATAAACGTTTTGCGCTTCATAAAAAGGATTAGAGGTTCATTTTTTTAAGTTCGGACACCGCGTGGTTGGCCGCCCTTGCGGTTAGTGCCATATAGGTCAAAGAGGGATTTTGACAAGCGCTTGAGGTCATGCAGGCTCCATCGGTCACAAACACATTTTCAGCACCCCAAACCTGATTGTGCTTATTTAATACCGAAGTTTTCGGGTCATGTCCCATTCGTGCCGTACCCATTTCATGGATGTTCAAACCTATGTTTCGAACCTCCTTTTTGTCCTCGATGTTTTTGAATTTCATGCGATCCAACATTTCCATGGCCGTATCAATCATGTCTTGGGTCATCACTTTTTCGTTTTCCTTATATTCTGCATCTATTTCAAGGAGCGGCATTCCCCACTCATCGGTTTTATCTTTGCTCAGGGTCACTTTGTTATCATGATAAGGCAGGCATTCTCCCATTCCACTCAGTCCAAAAGTCCAAGGGCCCAGTTGGGTCTGGTCCTTTTTTAAGTCCAATCCAATACTCTTTTCCGTAATTTCTTTTATGCCTGCTAGTCGAAAACCACCACAACCGTAGGCATAACCGCGTTTAAAATGAGGCTGTTTGTCTTTTCCAAAATTCCGGAAACGGGGAAGGTAGGTTCCCGTGGGTCTTCTTCCTGAATAATACTGGTCTTCCAGTCCTTCAAATTCCCCTTCCACTTTGCAATTGTAATTATGGTCCATGAGGTTATGCCCCAATTCGCCGGAATCATTCCCCAGACCATTGGGAAATCGGTTCGATGTTGAATTCAAAAGAAGTAGCGTTGAGTTCAGGGTCGCGGCATTAACAAAGATGATTTTGGCATAAAATTCGAACACTTCCTTGGTATTGCTGTCAACCACCCGTACACCAGTTGCCCTACCCAAATTCTCATCGTAGATAATGGACCGTGCCACTGAAAAAGGACGAATGGTAAAGTTACCGGTAGCTTCCGCGGCGGGTAGGGTAGAAGAATTGCTGCTGAAGTAACCCCCAAATGGACAACCCCTCTCACAGAGGCTTCGATATTGACATGGTCCCCGATTGTTGTGACGTTCCGTAATATTTGCCGTTCTTGAGATAACCAAATGTCTATCATCGTAAAGTTTCCGAAGTGATTTCCTTACGTGTTTTTCCAAACAGTTCATTTTCATAGGCCTCAAAAACTCACCATCCGGAATTTGTGAAAGCCCGTCACGATTTCCACTGATTCCTGCAAAACGCTCCACATGGCTGTACCAAGGTGCAATATCTTTATAACGAATAGGCCAATCAATGCCGATTCCTTCTTCGGCATTGGCCTCAAAATCCAAATCGCTCCATCGTTGGGTCCATCGGGCCCATAACAACGACTTGCCACCTACTTGATAACCACGAATCCAGTCAAAGGGCTTTTTTTGTTCGTAGGGGTGTTCCTTATCCTTGACAAAAAAGTGTTCGGTTGCTTCATTAAAAGCATAGCATCGACTTACCACGGGGTTTTCCTCCTGTACTTTTTGTGGGATGGTACCACGGTGCTTTAATTCCCAAGGATGTTTGTGGGCAGTAGGATAATCTTCAATATGCTTTACCATACGGCCACGTTCCAAGACCAAGGTCTTAAGGCCACTTTCGCATAGTTCCTTGGCGGCCCATCCACCGCTGATTCCTGAGCCAATGACAATAGCATCATACGTATTGGCCTTTTTTGCTTTGTTATTTAAATTCAATTTCTATCACTTAATGAACCTACAAAAAGTCGTTGCTTACTAAGCTATTCATATTCTAACGGTTTAAAATAGGTCTTTTATTGCCATGGAACAACCTTACGTCCACAATAGTGATAGCTAAGGATAACACATCTACCGTTGTCGCTAAAAATCCCAACACTGACATACCTTTTAAAACTATGGGTTCTTCTTTATTGTTTATAACTTCAACTGAATCACGTAGGACAAAGTTCTAGCCTAAGTATTGGAGCAAATTTAGGACCAACCAAAGGTTTGCTGAACATATTCCCTGCTCTTTTTCCAGGTGTCCCTAAGCGGATATTTCGGTTCAAAATTATTGGGAAAGGCCAGCTCTATTCCTGCTGGACCTTTAAATCCTACTTCCTTGAGAGCTTTCCCGATAGCATTAAAATCGGTAGCTCCCTGGCCAACATATTCCGTCCATGTTCCATCTTCATATTGGTCCCTGAGATGTATGTAAACCATCTGCTTCCCATAGGTTTTGATGAATTCAACGGGATTAACCCCAGCTCTGATCAACCAGTTGATATCAGGTCCTAATTTCATGTCCGGAATACGCTCCAGAGTGCCTTTTAGATCGTGCATGTCATTTTCAACCTCATGGGTATGATTGTGCAAATTGGCTTCGATTCCAAGATCTGAACATTTTTGCCTCACTTGCTTTAGCAGTTCCGCTTGGGCGTCCAATTCAGCGTCGGTCTTCAAACCTTCTTTTTTTCGACCCACGGAAATCCCGAAGGTTTTGCCACCAACGGCTGCCAATCTTGGAAGTACCACATTCAAGTCATCCAGAATGGCCTTATGTTGTTTGACGTCCCACATGCCAAACCCGACACCATAGGAAGAGCCGGAAACCTTAACGCCGTATTTCTGGATGTGCCCTTGAATTCGTTCCACTGCATCCTCATGGCGTAATTGTCCTTCCATCAATTCGATACCAAACAAGCCTGCATATTGAGAGTCAGCAAATACGTTTTCCAAAATAGGGGTACAATCCCAATTGGGCGGGAAATTGCTCGCGTACACCCAAAGGTGACCGCAGATGGGAATTTTCTTTTCCCCTGCGTCCATCGAGGGGGTAAAAATTGAAGTGGGAGTTACTGCCAAGGCGGCAGACGCTAGGGTGGAACCCTTCACAAAATCCCTTCGTTTTAAATGACCCATGTAATAAAGTTAGTTGTCGTTGGAAACAAAACTGAATTGACCCGTTCTTGAATGGAGGTTATCTGACTTGTGCATAAAAGTTGGTTTTGGACATGAACATAGTATGGGCGCATTCCCTCCATAAGTATGGTATTTCAACACTTAAATCTAAAGAAATTGTTCCAGACCATACCAAATGAAGAGCTAGAAAAATGTGAGGGGAATTTTGCGTATTTTATTGAAAAAGGTCATTCTTACGATTTCAAATTCGGTAAATTAGAGGAATTCCCCTAGATCTTTATGGTAAAATGTCATGTTTTATCATATAGGATACCGCTACTTTTAAAGCATTGTTCAATGAATAGCAACTTTTAAACCTTCTCAGTAATGAAAATATACGATGAAAAACATATCAAAAATGTAGTATTCGTGGGTGCCCATGGTTGTGGGAAGACCACACTATCGGAAACCATGTTGTTTGAGGCAGGTCTCCTAAATCGGAGGGGCACAGTGGAAAATCAAAATACCGTTTCAGATTATCATCCTGTCGAACGCGAACGGGGTACTTCTGTCTTTGCAACTCCCTTGCATACCGAATGGCGGAATTACAAGATCAATATTATCGACACGCCTGGTTTGGATGATTTTGTAGGAGAAATTATGTCTTCCATCCGGGTTGCAGATACGGTAGTGGCCCTACTTAACGCAAAAAATGGGGTGGAAATTGGAACGGAAATTATATGGAATTATGTGGATACCTATCATAAACCTACGCTTTTCGTCGTCAATCAAATTGACCATCCCAACGCTAATTTTGAGGACAGTTTTAACGATATCCAGGCACTGGTAGGAAACGGTGCCATTAAGGTGCAATATCCACTGGTTGTTGATGGAGCACAATGCATAATCGATGTGTTGAAAATGAAAATGTACAAGTTCGGCCCCCAGGGAGGAAAACCAGAAAAGTTTCCTATCCCGGAAGATCAAAAGGCATGGGCGGACAAGCTTCACAATGAGTTGGTGGAAAAAGCGGCTGAAAATGATGAAGACTTGTTGGAACTCTTTTTTGAGAAAGGAACCTTGAGTGAAGATGAGATGCGCCAGGGCATAAAAGCAGGAATGCTCAATCACGAGGTGTTTCCCGTATTCTGCGTTTCAGCTTTAAATGATATGGGCAGCGGTCGTTTAATGGGCTTTATTGATAATGTGGCGCCTGCAGCTTCTGAATTAAAACCAGAGCAAAGTGTGGAAGCTTTGGACATACCGCCCAAAGTAGATGCTCCAACGAGCCTATTTATATTTAAAACCGTCAATTTACCCAATGTGGGTCAATTGACCTTTTTTAAGGTAAAATCCGGGAGTGTAAAAATCAATGACAAACTGGTCAATTCCCGAACGGAGGAAATCGAGGTATTGCACCAATTGTTCATTATGGATGGAAGAAAACGGGAAACTGTCTCCAAGTTGGTAGTAGGGGACATCGGTGCAACACTAAAACTTAAGGATACGGAAACGAACGACACCTTACACGAAGAGGGTCCGAAAACAACCGTTAAACCGATAAACTATCCGGACTCCAGATTGACCAAGGCAGTTTCTGCCTTATCGCAACATGAGGAGGAAAAACTGACCGAAGCCTTAAGAAAAATCCAGAGTCAAGACCCCACTGTTGTGGTAAGCTATTCCAATGAGTTGAAGCAACAATTGGTCGGTTTTCAGGGAGAACTGCATTTAGCTACCGTTAAATGGACCTTGGAAAACACCTATGGGATTGCTCCCCACTTTGAACAACCCAAAATAGCATATCGAGAGACCATTAAACGCCCGGCAAGGGCCAGTTATCGGCATAAAAAACAGTCTGGTGGTGCTGGTCAATTTGCACAGGTACATTTAAAAATAGAGCCTTGGTATGAGGGTATGCCCGAACCGGAGGGATTCAATATTCGTGGTAAGGAAGAGGTGAACTTGCCTTGGGGCGGCAAATTGGTCTTTTACAACTGCATTGTAGGTGGTGTCATTGATCAACGCTATCTACCGTCCATCAAAAAAGGAATTTTAGAGGTGATGGAATCTGGACCCTTAACGGGTTCTTATGTAAGGGATATTCGAGTTATGGTCTACGACGGCAAGATGCATTCTGTTGACTCCAATGACATTGCTTTTAAAATCGCCGGTGCACATGCATTTAAGGAAGCCTTCCTAAATGCGAAGCCCCAATTGATGGAACCCCTTAGGGAATTGACGGTGCGTGTACCCGAAGAAATGCTGGGAAATGTCATGACCGATCTGCAATCAAGACGGTCCGTTATTTTGGGATTTGATACCGTAGACCATTATCAAATTTTGAAGTGTACAACTCCGGAATCCGAATTATCGGGGTATTCCACCAACTTGCGTTCGCTAACGCAAGGCAAGGCCACGTTTACTTCAGAATTTGCTTCGTTTGAATCGGTGCCCGAAAACGTACAACGGGAACTTATCAAAGGATAAATCGGTGTATACCAATGATTCATGGCAGTAGCAATAGTCCATTGTGCTACTGCCATTCCTTATCATCTTAATGGAATATTACCCTTTTGCATTTTGCTCCAGAAACTCCAACTCGTTATCTGAAAATATCCGTGATTTTATCACAAACCGAAGTCCCAAAGGTATTTCCAATGAAAAACTGGAACCACGACCTTGAACAACGTCAACGGTCAATTGCGTATGTTTCCAATATTCAAATTGGTCCTTGGACATATGGAAATCACAACCATGAATGCTTCCCAAATGGACATCGGTATCATTGAGCATCAATTCGCCCTTAGGAAAACACATGGGGGAAGAACCATCACAGCAACCCCCACTTTGGTGAAACATGAGCGGGCCATGGTCCTCCCTCAAGGAATCAATGACCCGCTTTGCTTCATCAGTCGCTAAAACACGTTCTACCATTTTAAAAGAAGCCTAAGGCGTTTTTATCATGGGAAATCAACATGTTTTTGGTCTGACGGTAATGGTTGAGCATCATTTTGTGTGTCTCGCGACCGATACCGGACTTCTTGTAACCACCAAAAGGGGCGTGAGCGGGATACAGGTGATAGCAGTTCACCCATACACGACCTGCTTGCACCTGACGGGAAATCTGATACGCTTGATGAGTATCACGCGTCCATACCCCAGCCCCAAGGCCGTAAAGGGTATCATTGGCAATTTCCAATGCTTCGGCTTCGTCCTTAAATGTGGTCACACAGGCTACGGGACCAAAAATCTCTTCCTGGAATACGCGCATCTTGTTGTTTCCCTTCAACAAGGTAGGTTGGATATAGTATCCCCCTTCAAGTCCCTCGTTATAAGCGGCTTCACCACCGGTCAGCACCTCACATCCCTCGTCCTTACCAATGGCCAGATAATTGAGTATTTTTTCATATTGATCATTGGAAGCTTGTGCACCCATCATGGTTGTGGGATCTAGGGGATGTCCCAATTTAATGGCTTCAACCCGTTCAATGACCCGTTCAATGAATTTGTCATAGATGCTTTCTTGAATCAATATACGGGAAGGACAAGTACAAACCTCGCCTTGGTTCAAAGCGAACATGGCTGCCCCCTCAAGGCACTTGTCAAAGAAGGCGTCATCAGCATCCATAATACTTTCAAAGAAGATGTTTGGACTTTTTCCACCCAACTCCAAAGTCACTGGAATGATGTTTTTGGAAGCATATTGCATGATCAATTGCCCTGTAGTGGTCTCCCCGGTAAAGGCAATTTTGTTTATTCTTGGACTGGAAGCCAAAGGCTTACCGGCCTCAATACCAAAACCATTGACAACGTTTAATACCCCCGCTGGTAGGATTCCTTCAATCAATTCCATCAAAATCATGATTCCTACCGGTGTTTGTTCCGCGGGTTTTAGAACAACGCAGTTCCCGGCAGCAAGGGCTGGGGCTACCTTCCATGCGGCCATGAGTAGGGGAAAGTTCCAAGGAATAATCTGACCGACAACCCCCAAAGGTTCCTTAACGTTCATTGAAATGGTATTGACGTCCAATTCACTTACAGTGCCTTCCTCAGCGCGAATAACCCCGGCAAAGTATCTAAAATGGTCCACCGCCAAGGGAAGATCGGCAGCTAAGGTCTCACGAAGCGCTTTACCATTGTCCCAGGTTTCCGCACG
>JBCDBE010000020.1:0-36669 GCA_039184365.1 Bacteroidota bacterium
CCACTAACGTTTTCGTTTTCGACGTTTATCGACCTAATGATCTGACCCAACGTGGTTGGGTGCAAAGCTTTGTTCTGTCTTTTTCAATCATTTAGAATGACCAAGAAAACTTTTTCAATTGCACTGGAACATTAACGTTAATGTTTTAATAAAAAAGTGCATTTCAACGGAAAAAAAGAGCGCTTCAAAGGATTTTAATAGAAAAATTCTTTATTTTTAGGTTGAAGTTAAAGTCAATACATGGAAAATTATTTGATTGTTCTGGGCATGTACCTGATTTTGATGCTTTTCTTTAAGATATTTTTCGCAGTATCCGCAAGAGATTAAGTTTTCTAAAAGGTTCCCCAACACCAATTTGTTTTACGCATAACAGATGCGCAAAAAAGAATTAAGGTCACATTTTCGCAATAAGCGAAATTCATTTAATTCTCATTTAATTGATAACTATAGTTTAAAAATTGCAAATAGGTCATTGAACATGCCTATCTGGGATTTTTCTTTCTATCATATCTTTCTTTCTATTTCAAGGAACAAGGAAGTAGATACTGGACCCCTACTTTCAATAATCCAGGGAAGGGACAAGAATGTTGTCGTTCCAAAGACCTTTTCCAAAGGAGTGCTCAGAAACTATTTGCTTACCGATAGCACTGCTTTTAAGAAGAATGCTTTGGGTATACCTGAACCTGTTGGAGGCATAGAAATTTCTGAAAATCAATTGGAAGTAGTTTTCTTGCCCTTGTTGGCTTTTGACCTTAAAGGAAATCGTGTGGGATACGGAGGGGGATACTACGATACCTTCCTTAAAAAATGCAGCCCCAAAACCTTAAAAATAGGACTGTCGTTTTTTGAAGCTGTCAACCAGATTGAAGATATAGATGAAAATGATGTTCCTTTGGATTATTGTGTTACTCCGAAAAAAATCTATGAATTTTGAATTTTAGGGTTTTCTTTGCCAAATGCCTTTTTGTTGAAAATCAATAGCACACCCACGCCTACGCTAATCGCAGAATCTGCTATATTGAAAATAGGTTCAAAAAAACGAAAGTTTTGCCCTCCAAACCAGGGTACCCATGCTGGCCATGTAGTATCGATTAAGGGAAAATATAACATGTCCACAACTTTTCCATAAAACAATTTGCCATAAGGTTCTTCTGAGAGGATAGAAGCAATCTCATGGTTACTGTCGCTAAAAATAGTGCCATAGAAAACAGAGTCAATAATGTTTCCCAATGCTCCGGCAAATATTAGTGAAACTGCGAAAATCAATAGCTTCGATGACTTTTTTTGGATAATATCGTATAACCAATAACCAATACCAGCGATTGCAAACAATCTAAAAATGGTCAAGAATAACTTGCCTGCGGATTCTGATATGGGTAAAATATCACTAAGCTTTGTTCCCCAAGCGGCCCCTTCATTTTCTATAAATAAGATTTTGAACCAAGAAAAGACTTCCACAGATTCCCCTAAAACAAAGTGTGTTTTTATGTACACTTTACTGATTTGGTCAATCAATAAAACAATTACAATGATAATGAGGGACTTCCTTAAGGTCATGCCTAAATTTTAAGAAATGCAAAAATAGTGATTTCAACCATTGTTCCCGTTGATAGTTATAGTACCCTCAACCGATTGAAGAACATAAATTTCATCACCTTTTGGCACAGCGCCTTTTCTGACTTTGCCATACCTACTTTTTGCTGTTACGTCACCTCTGGCCTCGTTTGCCACAATTTCTCCGGTTTGGGTTTTAACAATGACTTTTCCATAGACCGTATTTAAAGTACAGTTACCGTCCGACAATGTGATGGACAAGTCCTTATATTTTCCTTCAACAGTTATATTGGTATGTGTGCCATGGACAGAAGTCGTCATAAGCTCTGGCAGGGTAATATGAAGAACAACAGAAATAACCTTATGCGCGCTAAGCTTATCATTGGGGTTCTTGAAACTTGGAAGAAAATCAGTACTGATACCTATGTTTTTGCCATCCTCCTCCAACTTGACGACCAAGTCTTTGGCATATTCCCCTTCCATTGAGGCTTCCACTTTTAAAAGGTTACTTTGATGTGTGTTCAACACCAATTGAAAACAGTTGTTACCATCAATTTGAATGTACCTTGTTTTTGGATGGAGTACAGTCTTCTTTACCAATTTCTGGGACACCCCGAATTGAAGAACTAATAAAAAAGAAATTAAAACAAGAATTCTGTGCATATGAAGCACACCTTAATGGCGTTGGTTACTTCTGCATATTCTTTGCTTCGATGCTCAAGGTAGCATGGGGAACCAATTTCAATCGTTCTTTATTGATTAACTTTCCAGTTACTCGGCAAATACCATAGGTTTTGTTTTCTATGCGTAACAAAGCATTTTTTAAATCACGGATAAATTTCTCCTGACGTATGGCCAATTGCGTATTGGCTTCTTTGCTCATGGTTTCAGAACCTTCTTCAAAGGCCTTAAAAGTGGGGGCCGTATCATCGGTTCCATTATTACCGTCGTTCATATAAGAACTTTTCAAAAGTTCCAGATGCTTTTGTGCTTTTTCGATTTTTGCTTCTATCAACTCCTTGAATTCTGACAAGTCCTTGTCAGAATATCTAATTTTTGTATCCTGCGCCATTGTTCAATATTTTTGAATGAATAGTTTTGTTTGTACATCATCAAAGGCAATTTCCGTGCCTTCTTCCAATTGTTCTTCTAGGTTGAGAATTTCTGTAAGGGTCTCACTTTTTAAGTACGCTTTATTGTTTTCAATGGCCTTCTCCACATTCCCATCCTTTAATATCCTTAGTTCAATTTTGTCGGTCACCTCCAGGCCAGATTCCTTTCTTAAATTTTGGATTCGGTTCACCAATTCCCTGGCAATACCTTCGTTCCTAAGCTCCTCGTCTATGGTAATATCCAAGGCTACGGTCAAAGGTCCAGAGCTGGCTACCAGCCATCCCTCAATATCTAGGGAGGTAATCTCTACATCCGACAACTGTAATTTAATGTTTTTATTTTCCAGATTCAGGGTTATTTCGCCTTCTTGCTCAATTTTTTGGATATCTTCCTGCTCAAGGCCATTTATGGCAACGGAGATTTCCTTCATTTCCTTGCCATATTTTGGACCCAAAACTTTAAAGTTGGGTTTGATTAGCTTCACTAAAATATCGGAAGCATCATCTATCAATTCCAGTTCCTTGACGTTCACTTCAGAAGTAATCAAATCGGAAACCGCCAAGATTTCTTCTTTTTGGGCTTTACTCAAAACGGGGACCATTATTTTCTTTAATGGCTGCCGTACTTTTATTTTTTCCTTTTGACGTATGGACAATACCAAAGAGGAAATTTTTTGTGCTGTCTGCATTTTGTCCTCCAAAGGTTGATTTACCAATGCAACCTCATATGCCGGGAAGAAAGAAAGGTGCACGCTTTCAACAGCCTCCCTTGAGGTCACCCCATTCAAATCTTTGTACAGCCTTTCCGAGAAGAAAGGTGCTATTGGAGCCATGAGTTTGGCTGTGGTCGCCAAACAGGTATACAAGGTTTGATAGGCCGATATTTTATCGTGTTGGTAGTCACCTTTCCAGAAACGTCTTCTGCTTAAACGAACGTACCAGTTGGATAAATTTTCCTGTACAAAATCCGATATGGCCCTAGCGGCTTTTGTGGGTTCATAATCCGCATAGGATGCATCAACCAGCTTGATAAGCGAATTCAACTCTGAAAGAATCCATTGATCTAGTTCTGGTCGTTCTTCAAGGGGTATTTCGTTTTCACGATATGTAAAACCATCAATATTGGCATATAGCGCAAAGAAGGAATAGGTATTGTAAAGGGTACCAAAAAATTTTCGTTTTACCTCAAGTACCCCTTCCACGTCAAATTTCAAATTGTCCCAAGGGTTGGCGTTGGAAATCATATACCAACGTACGGCATCAGCACCGTGTTTGGGCAGCGCTTCAAAGGGATTCACGGCATTACCCAATCTCTTGGACATTTTTTTCCCTTCTTTATCCAAAACCAAACCGTTGGACACTACATTTTTATAGGCTACGGAGTCAAATACCATAGCAGCAATGGCGTGCAAGGTGTAGAACCAACCGCGCGTCTGGTCAACGCCTTCGGCTATAAAGTTGGCTGGGAAAGCTTCGCCTTTGTCAATTAAATCTTGGTTTTCAAAGGGGTAATGCCATTGGGCATAGGGCATGGAACCGCTATCGAACCATACATCAATCAGGTCAGACTCCCTTTTCATGGGCTTACCGGAAGGCGAAACCAGGATGATCTGATCTACGATATTCTTGTGCAAGTCGATTGTGTCATAATTGGCCTCACTCATATCTCCTACAAAAAAATCCTTGAAGATGTCCGACTTCATGAACCCAAGGGAGACCGATTTGCCCATTTCAGATTTCAATTCCCCAACCGAACCAATGATGCGTTCTTCTTTTCCATCTTCCGTTCTCCAAATTGGTAAGGGAATGCCCCAATATCTTGAACGGGAAAGGTTCCAGTCATTGGCATTGGCCAGCCAATTTCCAAACCTTCCATCACCCGTGGATTTGGGTTTCCAATTGATGGATTGATTCAATTGGAACATTCGATCTCGAACGTCGGTCACCTTAATGAACCACGAATCCAAAGGATAATAGAGAATGGGTTTGTCAGTACGCCAGCAGTTGGGATAACTGTGTACATATTTTTCAACTTTAAATGCTTTGTTCTCAATTTTGAGCTTGATGGCAATTTCTACATCCACTGATTTTTCAGGAGCCTGACCATCTGTGTAATATTCATTTTTGACATACTTGCCTCCCCATTCTTTTAGTTCTGGACGAAACCTACCTTGTAAGTCCACCAAAGGAACAGGATTGTTGTTTTCATCAAGGACCAATAAGGGAGGGACCGGGGGATCGGCCTGTTTGGCCACCAAAGCATCGTCTGCACCAAAAGTAGGTGCCGTATGTACGATACCCGTACCGTCTTCAATAGTGACAAAGTCTCCTGCAATTACCCTAAAAGCGTTTTCAGGATGTTGATAGGGCTGTGTGTAATCAATCAATTGCTCGTATCTGATCCCTATCAGGTTTTCACCTTTGGTTGTTGCAATAATTTTATAAGGAATTTTTTTGCCGTTTTTTTCAAAAGCCCCAAAATCTTCATTGGATTCGGACTCGAAATATTTACCGGAAAACTGTTTGCCCACTAGCGCCTCTGCCATTACCACAACGATGGGCTCAAAAGTATATTGATTGAAGGTCTTTATCGCAACATAATCAATTTTGGGACCTACCGTCAAAGCGGTATTACTTGGAAGTGTCCATGGCGTGGTGGTCCATGCCAAAAAGTGGATATCATCTTCAACTTCCTTCAAAAAATCGGGAAGCGTTTCTTTTATGGCTTTGAATTGCGCCGTAACCGTAGTGTCCGTGACATCTTGATAGGTGCCTGGTTGGTTCAATTCATGCGAGCTCAAACCGGTACCCGCTTTGGGGGAATAGGGTTGAATGGTATAGCCTTTGTAAATGAGTCCCTTGTCATAAATCTGCTTGAGCAACCACCAGACGGACTCCATGTATTTGGGTTTATAAGTGATATACGGGTCATCCATATCCACCCAATACCCTACCATTTCGGTCATTTCATTCCAAACATCAGTATAGCGCATGACGGCCTTTTTACAGGCCTCATTATAGTCTTCTACCGAAATTTTCTTGCCAATATCCTCTTTGGTAATCCCTAGTTCCTTTTCAACACCAAGTTCAATGGGCAGGCCGTGGGTATCCCAACCGGCCTTTCGCTTCACTTGATATCCCTTCATGGTTTTGTACCGAGGAAAGATGTCTTTTATGGTACGGGCCATAACGTGGTGAATACCGGGCATGCCATTTGCAGATGGGGGACCTTCATAAAAAACATAGCTTTCTTGGCCTTCCCTAGTGGAAACGCTTTTCTCAAAGATGTTTTCCTTTTTCCAAAAATCCAGAACATCTTCTGCCATCCTTGAAAGGTTAAGCCCTTTGTATTCTGCAAACTTCATACAGCTTCTGACTCTGAAATTAAAGTTTGCAAAATTAATGAATTCGTATGAAAACCCCTCTTTTTAAGGTATTAAAAGGATGTGGGTCCTAGGTCAATTGCTGGGGTCAATGGTTTAAAACTTATATCCCACTCCGGCAATAAAATTGATTCCAGGAGCGACAATACCTGAAGAATAGGTTCGATAGCGTTGATCGGTAATATTTTCCAAGGATATATTGGCATGTAGTGCATTGGAAAATTGGTAGCGCGACCTAAAATTCATGGTGTACCATGAGGGTGAAAAGGGATTGCCGTCCTCATCTTGATCGTAAATGAATTCCTTGTTGCGTTCTGAAAACGCCAAGTCATTAAAGCGAACTTCCCCATTGTAGTTCAAGAAAAAATCCGCTTTGAACTTGTCATTTTTCCATATGATATGGGCGTCCGCAAAAGTAGGGGCAACATGTCTTGCCGGGGATTCAAGTCCGTTGTCATCTTCTTCCATCCCTTCCGTTATGGTAAGATTCCCTTGGAAAGACCAGTGATTTCCCAAGAAGGCTTCGGCACCAAATTCAAAACCATATACATAGGCATTGGCCGCATTTTGTATGGCCTGTACGTTGCTTAGTTCCCCATTGTACACAATTTCTCGCTCATCATTGAATGTAAAATCCCTTCTCACCAAAGCATCCACTAAATACGTGTAATAGGTTGATGCTTTTAAAACTAACCGGTCTTCAAAGTTTTTACGGATACCAAAATCAAGGTTATAGGCATATTCCGGCACCAATTCAGGATTGGGAACTACGACGGAACCTGGTTCGGAATCAAATATTTTTCCGATATCATCAATGTTGGGTGCCCTAAAGCCCGTAGAACCATTGATGGTGATCTGTAAATTGGCAGATGGGAACCAACTAAGTCCCAAACTTCCGGTCAGTGCACCCGTGATAATATCAGCTTCCGTAAATGGAAATGGGAAAAAGGTATCATCAAATTTCGCGTCAACCCATACTTGACTATAGCGCAGCCCTGCCAAAAGGGTCAAGTTAGGTTTTGCCCCATACTCGCCATTGATATACCCAGCGAAGGTCTGCCATGTGGCCCCATCAGGATATCTTGATGCAGAAGGATTGGTTTCCTCAGTTTCGATATTAGTGCGACTCCCCTCAGAATTTACTTTGTTGAACAAGTATTCCGCACCGTAGTACAAACTAAGGTTTCCAATTTTTTTATTCTCAAAATCAAGGTTCATGGAAAAGGCGTCCAATTGCTCTTGAGTTCTAAAAAGATCCACCTGCTGAAAGCTTCGTTCATTTCTACTTTCCTCAAAAAATTGATAAGCAGCGGTCAGTTTAGCTCCACTAAAAAACTTGTTCTTTCCCTTTTTAGTGATCTGTAGATTCCCCATAAACCACTTTTGGGGGCCATAGAACCATTCTGCTGAGCGCAGCCCATCTCCAGAACTGTTTGGCCGTATTAGGCGATCATATCTTGAATAGTCCGAAGTTTCGGAATAATAAAGTCCCAAGTCATAATCCCAATTCGTATTGGGTCGAAACTTAAATTTTTGCATGAGATTGATTTGGTCATAACCAGAAGGGGTCTGTACCAATGGATCTTCGTTGGATATTATGATATCTTGTCCGTTTTGTTGGATTACACGATTGTTTCTTAAATACGATTCCGGACCATGCGATCCCATACGTAAATCATCAAAATTATTGTAGGTAATACTGGTGTGGGAGGCCCAGGTTTGGTGACCTAAATTAAAATCAACATGGGCGGTAGCTTCATTATTGGCCGTAGCAAAACGGTAAAAGGTATTTCCGGAAAGCGCTAGACTGTCCGTGAATGAAAATCGAGGTTCCTTGGTAAAAAAGTTCATCACACCGCCAATGGCATCACTGCCATAAATCACGGAACCAGGTCCAAAAATAACTTCAGTATTTTTTACGGTAAAAGGGTCAATGGAGATCACATTTTGCACGTTCCCGCCCCTAAAAATGGCATTGTTCATTCGCACCCCATCAACGGAAAGCAATACCCTGTTGGTAGCAAATCCACGAATCATTGGGCTACCACCCCCCAACTGACTTTTTTGAACAAAGACTTGGCCGCTACTTTGTAATAGATCTGCAGAGGTTTGTGGGTTGCTAAATGCAATGGCCTGGGCATTGATATTTGCAATTTTCTGGGGAATATCCTTCCGTTGTTGTTCCCATTTGGAAACAGACATGACCACTTCGTCCAGTTGTTCGGCAGTCATTTCCAAATACAGGTATCCTCCCTTTTTTTGAATTTGGGTCTTTGTTGTTGTGATGGCCTCATAGCTAATATGCTTGACGATTATTCTTTCATCCTTCCCAAACAAAGCCAAATCGATAATGCCGTTAAAATCTGAGATGGTCGATTTTGTTTTGTTCGAATTATAGACGGCAACATTGGGCACTGGAAGTCCAGTTTTTGCATCCAGTAGTGTAGCTTTTTGGGCACTCAACTGAAAAAACAGGAATAAACAAATGGAAACCAGTATGTTCCGCATATTAGTGGAAAACAGCATTTAAAACTGCCAAAGACTTGGGCGTTCTAAATCCGTGCAAATGTAATTGAAAATACAAAAGCAACTTTTTTAATAGTTCTTGGCGTTGATTGTTATTTAATATTACGGTAAATAGTTCATCAAAATTTATGCCTAAAAATTGTTTGAAGTTCTTTAGGGAATCACCTTCCAGAACTGGATTAAGGGAGGGAGATGAAAGGAAACAACCTTCAAGCAAATCAAAATAAGGTAGATCGGTGTTTGAGGTATCCGGATAAAACCCTAAATATTTGGTCAAGTGCAGCAAAAAGAGAATATGAAAATTGTTGATGCCCTTATTCGTATCCAACCAGTAGATGGCGTACTCCAAATATTGGAAAAGTCCGTGATTTTCCTCTTCTTCCTGAATCACAATGGATAAGGTATCTGCCAGAAATAACACCAAACTATTTTTTAAAACGTTTGCATGAAGGGTTTGATAATGATAAATCACTTTGGCTTCGCGTATGCGTTCAAGAGAGCCCTTGTTTTTATGAAAAGCGACCATCTCCAGTTGGGTCAATGGTTGGAAAAGGGCAGGTTTCAGTCTCCCTTTTTTGGAAGTCAAAATACCCTTGAGCAAATAAGACTTTAATCCATCCGATAGGGTAAACGCCTTAACAATAAGGCTGGTGTCGCCGTATTTGAGAGAAGAAAGAATGATGGCCTTGGTGCTGACTTGCATTATTCAAAGATAAAAGACCTCCAAGATTTCGAAATCTTGGAGGTCTTTGTTTTATCTGATGACGGAGTTTAGATGACTCCTTGGGCAAGCATGGCATCCGCTACTTTAACAAAACCGGCAATATTGGCACCTTTAACGTAGTTGCAATAGCCATCCTCTTCGGTGCCATATTCAATACAAGAGCTATGAATGTCATTCATAATACTTTTAAGGCGTTCATCAACTTCTTCCCTGGTCCAAGAAATCCGAAGGGAATTCTGTGACATCTCCAGACCTGATGTCGCCACCCCACCGGCGTTGGAAGCCTTACCTGGAGCAAACAGTATTTTCGCCTCATGGAATGCGTGTATGGCTTCGGGTGTGGAAGGCATGTTCGCCCCCTCGGATACCGCAATACATCCATTTTTCAAAAGGGTGTTGGCATCATAACCGTTTAGTTCATTCTGCGTAGCGCAGGGCAGCGCCACATCGCAAGGTACTTCCCAAGGGGTTTTTCCTTTGTGGTATTCTGCCGAGGGATAGACATCGGCATATTCAGAAATTCTTCCACGACGATTGTTTTTTAAATCCATGACCCAAGCCAGTTTTTCTTCGTCGATGCCATACTTATCGTAAACATAGCCTCCGGAATCGGAAAGGGTCAATACCTTTCCCCCCAGTTGCAATACTTTTTCCGCGGCGAATTGGGCCACGTTGCCTGAACCAGAAATGACTACTTTCTTCCCTTCAAAGGAATCATTTTTGGTCTTCAGCATACTATCGGCAAAATATACGGTTCCGTAGCCTGTAGCTTCGGGACGGATGAGGGAACCTCCCCAAGAGATTCCCTTTCCGGTCAAAACCCCGGTAAACTCATTTTTAATTTTCTTGTATTTTCCAAATAGGAAACCGATTTCCCTTGCGCCTACCCCGATGTCCCCGGCCGGAACATCTGTATAAGGGCCAATATGACGACTTAGCTCGGTCATAAAGGCATGGCAGAAACGCATGACTTCGTCATCTGACTTTCCTTTGGGATCAAAGTCGGACCCTCCTTTTCCACCGCCCATAGGTAGGGTGGTCAAACTGTTTTTGAATACTTGTTCAAAGGCTAAAAACTTTAAAACGCTGGCATTGACCGTAGGGTGAAAACGCAGCCCCCCTTTGTAGGGCCCAATGGCTGAATTCATCTGGATTCGATACCCACGGTTAACATGAATTTCGCCATCATCATCTACCCATGCCACACGGAACGAAAGCAAGCGTTCAGGTTCTACCATTCGAAGTAGGATATTCTTTCCGTTATAAATTTCATTTTTAGCGATATAGGGAATAACGGTTTCAGCGACTTCTTGTACTGCCTGGATGAATTCAGGCTCATGACCATTTCTGGTCTTCACCTCATCCATAAATGCTTTGATTTTTGCTTCCATAAGGGATTAGTAGATTGTTAATTATAACCTTGTTATAAGAATCTTTTTTGTTGAATTATGAATATGGCGACAAAAATATGTCAATAATATAATATGAAGCCGAAAAATTGAAATATTTTCAATTTTATTAACCTATCGCCTGCGCTAAGTCCGCGATAAGGTCATCCACAT
This sequence comes from Bacteroidota bacterium, assembly GCA_039184365.1. Lineage (GTDB taxonomy): Bacteria > Bacteroidota > Bacteroidia > Flavobacteriales > Flavobacteriaceae > Croceivirga. The sequence goes on from JBCDBE010000020.1 coordinate 10,862, forward strand.
CTTCAATTCCTACACTCAACCGGATCAAGGAATCCACCACTCCACTCTTTTCGCGCTCTTCTTTTGGGATACTTGCATGGGTCATACTGGCTGGGTGCCCCGCCAAACTTTCTACACCACCCAGGGATTCTGCCAATGTAAAGACCTCAAGTTTTTCAATGATCCCAACGGCATTTTCAAAAGAACTTCCTTTGGGAATAAAGGAAATCATTCCCCCAAAACCATCCATCTGCGCTTTGGCAATAGTATGATTGGGATGGTCTTCGAAACCGGGCCAATATACTTTTTCGATTTTGGGATGATTTTTAAGGTATTGCGCAATGGCTTCCCCATTTTCGCAATGCCTTTGCATACGAACATGTAAGGTTTTAATACCACGAAGGGTCAAAAAACTATCCATAGGACCACAAACGGCACCACTGGCGTTTTGGATGAAGTATAGTTTGTCCGCCAGTTCCTTATCCTTAACTATTAATGCTCCTACGACAATATCGCTGTGCCCGCCCAAATACTTGGTAGCGGAATGCATAACGATATCTGCTCCCAAATCCAAAGGGCGCTGCAGGTAGGGCGTTGCAAAAGTGTTGTCTACGGCCAATAACAATCCTTTTTCCTTGGCCAATTCGGCGATGGCTTTTATGTCAATAATATTCATCATGGGGTTGGTCGGTGTCTCTACCCATAGTAATTTGGTATTGCCGTTTATTTTTTCGGCGATGGCATCAACACTTTGCATCCCAATAAAGTGGAATGTTATTCCGTATTTCTCAAATACTTGTCGAAAAAGGCGATAACTACCGCCGTACAAATCGTTGGTGGAAATCACTTCATCGCCTGGATCCAATAATTTTATAACGGCGTCGATGGCGGAAAGGCCACTCGCAAACGCCAAACCATAATTGCCGTTTTCAATACTGGCAAGGGAATTTTCCAATGCTGTTCTTGTGGGATTGGCGCTACGTGAATATTCAAATCCCTTATGCCCTCCAGGCGTGGTTTGGGCATAGGTAGAAGTTTGATAAATAGGAGGCATCACCGCACCGTAAGCAGCATCGGGTTGTTGTCCTCCGTGAATGGTCTTGCTATTGAATTTTAAATTTTTTGCACTCATTCGGCTTTTGTTCGAAATTCGGATGCAAAATTACACTTTTACGGCTCGGGCCAAGGCCATGATACTTCCTAAATGCAAACCCTCATGAAAAACATTGAAAGCAACGGCATCCTCAACCGAATTCAATTCCACTTTTGGTGAGGTCATGTATGTTTTGAAATTCTTGAAAATTCCGTTTTGGTAGTCTTTAATGGTTTGATCGGGCAATTCAAAGAGTAGTTTTTTGATTTCTTCAACTTCTGCTTTACTAGGGTTGCCCTGGGGAGCGGTCCCTTTTTGGTATTTTTCAACCAGTTCCTGCGAAATATTCAAGGGTAAGGCACTTAAACCATAAACCAGTTTTTGTTGGGTAACGACAACATGGGCGATATTCCACCAAATGTTATTGTTAAATCCTCTGGGTATGGTAAATAATTCAAAATCAGTCAGTTTTGTCAGAAACCGATACAAAATTTTCCGGTTTTGACGGGTAACGGTAAAAAGTGGATCCATAAGACAATGTTAAAACATATCTATGTTTCTCGATATGTAAATATAATTAGTATTTTTGCTAAGTGAATATAGTGGAAATAAGTAAGGTGTTGTCAAACAAGACCAGGGTAGAGATATTAAAATGGCTGAAAAAGCCAGAAGAAAACTTTCCACCCCATCAAGATATTGACCACTTTGATGATGGCGTTTGTGTGGGTTATATTCAAGATAAGGCCGGGCTTTCGCAATCAACGATTTCCACCTATTTGAATTCCATGCAGAATGCCGATCTCTTGATTCCAACACGTCATGGAAAATGGACGTATTACAAGCGTAATGAAAAGGTCATTACCGAATATTTGGAAAGGCTAACCAAAGAATTGTAATTTTTTGCATAAACATATTGATATATACCGAAATATAAATATAAGAAATGAGCAGTACCATAACATGTAATGAATGCATAGCAAATCCACAAAAGGTAGGTATTTTACCCCGATTTATAAAATGGTTGCAAAGCCTGAAGATTGAGGGTGCCGAACAGCTATCCAAAATCAAATAAGGGATGAAAACAGTAGGTGTTATAGGAGGGATGAGTTGGCAATCCTCTAAATATTACTATCAATATCTCAATGAAATTGTAGCCCAAAAACTAGGAGGTTCGCACTCGGCCAAAATCATAATGAGTTCGGTTGATTTTTCTGAAATCGAACGTTTGTCATTTGAAGGGAATTGGGATAAAATTGGTCGTTTGATGGCCATGGAGGCGAAGCGTCTGGAAAAGTCCGGTGCGGACATCATAATTTTGGCTACAAATACCATCCATTTGGTCGCCAAACCAATCGAGAAGGCCATTTCCATCCCATTTTTGCATATTGCCAGGGCTACAGGAACTTCAATTGCCAAAACAAAGCTTAAGCGCGTAGCCTTACTGGGCACTCAGTTCACAATGGAAAGGGATTTCTATACCAAAATCCTAAAGGATGATTTTGATTTGGAAGTGTTGACTCCAGAACTGGAAGAGCGCAACTACTTACAAGAACTGATCTACAATGAGTTGGTTAAAGGACAGTTCACCGAAGAGGCGAACCGAAAGTGCTTGGAAATCATAACCAGATTGGAGGAAAAGGGAGCTGAAGGGGTTATTTTAGGCTGCACTGAATTGTCGATTTTAATTCCTAGCAAGGCCATTTCCATCCCTTCTTTTGACACCACTAAGATCCATTGTCTGGCCGCTATCGATTTTGCCATGAATTAAATGAATTCTGGCCATTATGTTTTTCTTTGCACCTTAAAATTGAACACCATGAAAAAAATATTCCACTTAGAAACCTGTAAAACTTGCCAAAAAATATTGAAGGAATTGGAACCTTTGGATGGTATTGAACTTCGCGAGATAAAATCAAAAGGGGTTACCCAAGAAGAGCTGGAGGAAATGCGTGCGCTGACTGACAGTTATGAATCGCTCTTTAGTCGCCGGGCCATGTTGTTTCGCCAACGTGGACTAAACAACCAAGAACTTTCCGAAGATGACTTCAAGAAACTGATCTTGGAGCATTACACTTTTCTAAAACGTCCGGTAGTGGTTATTGATGACGAGATTTTTATCGGAAATGCCAAAAAACAAGTAGAAGGGGCAAAGGCAGCCCTACACGGATGAGCAAGCGTACCTTAGCTTTTTTAGCAGCCATTGGCGCCACAACCATTTATGGGATCAACCATACCATTGCGAAAGGGGTCATGCCTACTTATGTGACCCCTTTTGCCTTTATTTTTTTAAGGGTGGTAGGGGCTGCCCTGCTATTCTGGGCCATCTCTTTTTTGGGACCCAAGGAAACCATTGAAAAGAAAGACTGGGTGCGCTTGGTGGCTGCGGCACTTTTGGGGATGGTCATAAACATGCTCTCCTTCTTTAAGGGTTTGGAACTGTCCACCCCAATCAATAGTTCCGTTTTGGTTACCATTAGTCCTATTATTGTAGTACTACTTTCCGTTTTCTTTTTAAAGGAACGAATCACCATAAACAAGGGACTTGGTATTGCTTTAGGTTGTATTGGGGCTTTAGGGTTGGTGCTTTTTGGCGAAGAAATCCGTGAAGATGCCCCTAACATTCCCTTAGGTAATTCCCTATTTCTCTTAAATGCCACAGCATATGGAGCTTATTTGATTGTTGCTAAAAAACTGGTGGAGAAATACCACCCATTCACCCTAATGAAATGGTTGTTCACCATTGCTTTGATGATCAATTTTCCCATTACAGTCGGTGATTTCCTTCTTATTGAATGGTCTACTATGCCCTTATGGGCCTACGGTGTCGTTGCCTTTGTGGTTTTAGGAACTACGTTCTGTACGTATCTTTTCAACATTTTTGCCATGACGGAACTAAAGGCCAGTACCATTGGGGCCTTTATTTATGTGCAGCCCCTTTTCGGGATTATCTTTGCCTTAATTACCGGTAAGGATACCTTGACTGTGGTCAAGATTTTGTCGGCTACATTGGTATTGCTGGGGGTGTACTTGGCAAGTAGACGGGTCAGGGCGAAAGTTTAGCCATTGGTGTCAAACAAATTCAATTGCCTTCCCTTAGGTGGTTTGGCATATCCAAAAACACTACGCCCCCCGTATTTGTAGGAGTCATCATTTTCCTTTTTGACCAGGGCATCAAAATTTTGATTGGGTTCAAAATTTTTCTCCGCCCGTTGCGCCATTCCAGACAACTTTTGAATGGCCTTTAGTTTATCGGTGCGCCCAATTTTAGCTTTTTCAACAGCCGATTTCATGGTCAAAATGGTTTCGTCGTAGACCTTGGTGGGCACGGGAAAGGGGGCAGCGTCCTTACCGCCATGGGCAAAGGCAAATCGAGCTGGGTCCGAAAAACGGGAAGGAGTGCCGTAAATCACTTCACTCACCAATGTTAAACTCTGTAGTGTTCGTGGTCCCAATCCTTTTAAAAGTAACAGTTCTTCAAATTTATGGGTCTCATTTTCCTGGGCCAACCATAAAATGCTGCCCATTCGCTTTAGGTCAACATCTTTGGCCCTAATATTGTGATAACTAGGTACAATCAGGTGAGGCAGTTCCCTAGCGATTTTATCGGGATGCTCTTTGGTAATCTCCAAAATGGCGTTTTGCGTATTTTCAGCCTCCTTGTGTGTCAGGTTCAAGATTTTACCTTGATTTTCGCCACAGACCGCCGCATGGGGTTCCTTTACAAAATTGGTTAGGGCTCCTGAACGCCAATGATAGCGACGAGCTTTTCCATTTTTGTTGTTCATACCTTGTTGTACTACGGTCCAATCCCCTTCATCCGTCACTAAAAAATTATGGATGTACAGCTGAAACCCATCTTGAAGTGCCGTATTATCCACTTTAGCGCTGAGCTTACTGGCTTTGGCCAATGCATTTCCATCCAAACCCGTTTGCATCCCAACCGTAATGAGTTCTTGGGGAGTTTTAAGGGAGTGTTTTCCTTTTCCACCACAGACATAAACGCCCAACTGCTTTGATACGGGAGTAATCACCTGTTTAAGCACATTCATCACCGTGGTGGTGACACCCGAGGAATTCCAATCCATGCCAATGACGGTTCCGAAGCTTTGAAACCAGAAAGGATGTGCCATACGCTCAACAAACCCAGATTTACCGTGTTCTTGAATGATAGCCTCTACCATAGGCAATGCCAGCCCCTTCATTCGGTTGAAGAGCCAAGGCGGAACATGACCACCGTGTAAAGTCAAATCTGTGGTACCTGAGCGGAGCATTTGGTAGATTGTAAGTTTTACTAAAATTACAAAATCAATTGGCAGTCGGTAAATCCTTGGGTATTTTGGCAAACTTTCGGGTATCGGCATTGGTCAAAATTCGAAAATCCCCATCTTTTGGAATACTATTAAAATTTGCCATGATTTCCTCTGGCAAATCCATGAGTTTCCGGGTCTCTAGGTTCATCCAGCCCCCCATAAGTTCCAATCGGGCGAAGTTTTTGCCATTCGCATCATAATAGTCATGGTGAAATTCAAAAAACTTGCCCTTTTCGCTTAAGCCTTTTAACCCTAGCGAAACCTTTATTTTTCCTGCAAAAACCTCTTTGAAATAATACATGTGTTCGTAAAAGACGACAGGGCCAATTTGGTTGGCCATCATGTACTTCATATCAAATCCAATTCCGTCCAAGAAGTGAATCCTTGTATGGCTGCCATAATCAATATAAGCGGAGTTGGCCAAGTGCCTGTTGGCATCCAAATCACTCCACCGGATTTCCATTTCCTTAAAAAACATGATTCAAATTTATTATGCACGCATAATATTCCATAAAAATACCATAGATTTGATATTCAACCTTGAAAATAAGTTGCTTAATTTTTAAAATACGACCATGAGCCCGAAAGCCACTTTTATCAACGATCTATCGTTACCTGCCATAGCGGCACCCATGTTTCTGATTTCCGGACCTGAGTTGGTGATTGAATCTTGCAAAAATGGTATCGTGGGTACTTTTCCCGCTTTAAACCAGCGAACCAGTGAAGGTTTTGAGGAATGGCTTGTGCAAATCAAGTCTGAACTGGCAAAGTGGGAGAAGGAAACCGGGAAAAAAGCGGCCCCTTTTGGGGTCAATCTTATTGTTCATCCAACCAATCCACGGGTAGAGGCTGATGTAAAACTTTGTGTCAAACACCAGGTGCCCTTGGTCATCACTTCGTTGGGAGCGGTTCAAATGGTGGTGGACGCCATTCATAGTTATGGCGGATTGGTATTTCATGATGTGATAAAAAAACGTCATGCGCAAAAAGCGGCAGGGGCTGGAGTGGATGGATTGATATTGGTCGCAGCTGGTGCCGGGGGCCATGCAGGCACCATTAACCCCATGACCCTAGTAGCGGAGACCCGACAGTTTTTTGAAAAAACAATAATCCTTTCCGGATGTATAAGTACAGGGCGGGACATTGCTTCTGCCATGCAGATGGGGGCCGATTTGGCCTATATGGGTACGCGGTTCATCAATGCCAAAGAAAGTCGTGCGCCTGGAGAATATCAACAGATGATCAATGATGCAGGGGCCAGTGATGTAACGTATACGGCTGCCATTTCGGGCGTTCATGCCAATTTCTTATCAAAAAGTTTGGAAGCAGCCGGATTAACGGCTGATGATTTGAAAAAAGACCAAAAAATTGATTTTGGCAAAGAATTGGATACCGAGCACAAAGCATGGAAAACCATTTGGTCCGCTGGTCAAGGTTCCGCCTTAATTTCGGATAGCCCATCCGTTAGCGAGTTGGTGGAACGATTAAAGAAAGAGTTCAAAGCCGCTATTGAAGCACAGCACCGACTATTGGAGGTATTTCCCAAATAACCCAAGATGTACGTAGGACATTAAAAGCCAAGTCCATGCCGCTGGTTCCGTCCAATTACAAACCTCCTTTTTTGTTCAGGAATGGACATTTTTCCACTATTTATGCAGGGGTCATAAGAAGGGTACATGGATTGCTTCAAAAGCGGGAACGATTGGAGCTCCCCGATGGAGATTTTATGGATTTGGATTGGAGTGACTCACGTTTGCCAACCCAAAAAGTTGCCATTCTACTCCATGGCCTAGAGGGGGATGCCCAACGCCACTACATAACGGGTAGCGCCAAAAAACTTAATTATGATAATTATGATGTTTGTGCGATAAATTTTAGGGGCTGCAGTGGAGTGCCCAATCGGTTGTATCGTTCTTACCATTCTGGGGTAACGGAAGATTTAGTTGCGATTATTGAATATATTTTGAATACCCGTAACTATAACGAAATCTACTTATTGGGTTTTAGCTTGGGAGGCAATCTTAGCCTAAAATATTTAGGGGAGGGAAATCAATTGCCGCATCAATTAAAAGCGGCAGTTGCGGTTTCTGTTCCTTGTGATCTAAAAGATGCCTGTGACCAATTGCTTAGTTCTAAAAATGTGCTGTATTCCGCCCGCTTCAAGAAACACCTTTTGGCAAAACTCAGGACCAAAAGAAAACAGTTTCCTGATAAGATTACCGAAGGAAAAATCAAGGCAATTGTCACTTTAAAGGACTTTGATGACGCCTATACCGCACCAGCGCACGGATTTGATAATGCCTTGGATTACTACGCCAGGTGCAGTAGTAATCAGTTTTTAAATAAAATTTCAGTACCTACCCTCATATTGAACGCCAAAAACGACTCATTTCTCGGTGCTAGGTGCTATCCCTTTGAGGAAGCAGAAAACAACCTTCATCTGTATTTGGAGGTACCTGATTTTGGTGGTCATGTAGGCTTTTTGGGCCATAAAAACATTAGCTATGCTGAAAAAAGGGCGGTGGAATTCTTTAATAGTGTACATTTATAGTCACACTAACCATTTTTAATGAAATCCATAGTTCCATTTCTTGGGATAGTTCTGTTTTTTTATGCCTGTGTGAAAGACCGTGATTTTGACGTTTCCGATAGGGACTGTATTTCAGATGTAGTGGCAAATGCTTCTTTTTCAGAGGTGAAAGCATTGTATAAAGGGGAACTTTTACAAATTCAAGAAGATTGGGTCATTGAGGGTTATGTGGTTTCCTCTGACCGTTCGGGTAACTTTTTCAGCGTACTTCATTTTCAAGATAACCCCATAAATCCAACCCAAGGATTTCAAATTGAAATTGATATGAGGGACAATCATCTGTTGTTTCCTGTTGGCAGCAAAATTCTCATCGATTTGAAAGGCCTATATCTAGGCCAAAGCCGGGATGTTTTTAGACTTGGGGGAACTTTTGCTGCTTTTGGAACCACTTCGGTGGGTCGATTACCCGCCTTAAAAGTAACGGAACATATTTTTGTGTCCTGTGATGGATTGGTTGAGATTTCACCTCGGATTACCACCATTTCAGAAATTGACTCCTCCATGACCAACACCTTGGTACGATTTGAGGGAATGGAAATCGCAGAACAACAATTGGACAGCATTTTTGCCATGGAGCAGGAAGAAACGGAACGAACACTGGTGGATTGTTCAGATAACGAGTTTACCCTTCTGAATAGCGGATTTGCAGATTTTCAAGATGCACCATTACCCCAAGGCAATGGTTCAATACAAGGGGTTTTGATTCGGGAAAATGAGAACTTTTTTCTGGCGATACGGGATTTGGAGGATATTGATTTTGAAAATGAACGCTGTGAAGATGTAGTGACCGAATTCACTTCAAACGAAATTTTCTTTTCGGAATTGGCAGACCCCAATAATAATGCTGACGCACGATTCGTGGAAGTATATAATGCCTCTTCGGAACCTTTGGATCTAAACGGATGGACCATTAGAAGATATACCAACGCAAATACTGAAGTGGGTTCGACCATTGATCTCAGTGGACAAATAATCAATGGTGAAAGTACCTTGGTTATTTCCCCCAACGCCAATGAATTTGAACGTGTTTACGGTTTTCCATCAGATTTGGGCGTTGGGACCAATAGTCCGGCAGATTCCAACGGGGACGATAACTTGGAATTGGTTGACCCCTTTGGAACAATTATCGATACATTTGGGGTTATTGGAATCGATGGATCGGGCACCAATCATGAATTTGAGGACGGTCGTGCCGTACGAAATCCCCAAATTTCCAGAGCTAACCCCACTTATACTTTTTCGGAATGGACTATTTTTAATGACACCGGAGAAGGAGGTACTATCAATCAACCTCAAAATGCCCCGGAGGATTTTACCCCGGGCGAAAGAAATTAAAATTATGGCGGAAAAAGTAGATTTTTTTAATGATATCCGAAATGGAAATCTCGAAAGGGTAAAAAAGACCCTGGACAACATTCCAGATTTGTTACATGCTATCGATGATCGGGGCTCCACACCTTTATTGCTCGCCACCTATTATGGCCATATCGATGTTACTAAATATCTGCTGGATTTAGGAGCTAAAGTGGATGCAAAAGACAGTTCGGGGAACACGGCCTTGATGGGCGTCTGTTTTAAAGGCTATGAAAAAATCGTAGCACTTTTGGTCAATGCCGGTGCTAACGTAAACCATGTGAATAGTATGGGGGCAACGAGCCTCATTTATGCGGCAAGTTTCAATAAAATAGGGATTGCAAAAATCCTTTTGGAAAATGGGGCTGACATCAACACAAAAGATGCAAGGGGCAATACGGCTTTGGAAAATGCAAAAATGCAAGATGCCAAAGAGATGGTAGAATTGCTGCAACAATATTGCTAATGGATGCTAGGGAACAGTTGGATGTTATAATGAGAATCAAGGCCATTGCGGAAACGGGCTTGGTATATACGAATGGGAGCTATGACAAGGAACGCTACGAAGAGCTTAAGGAGATCAGCCTAAGATTAATGGCTGAAATCTCAGGTCATCCCTTTACCAAATTGGACAGTTTTTTTCTCCCCCAATTGGATTATCCTACCCCTAAAGTGGATGTACGCGGATTTGTTCTAAATGATAAAGACCAAATTTTACTGGCCCAGGAAATGGTGGATGGGAAATGGACCATTCCAGGTGGGTGGGCCGATATAGGCAATACCCCAACCGAGGTGGCCATCAAGGAAATCAGGGAAGAAACTGGGTTGAACGCCGAAGTTGTGCGTTTGCTTGCCATTTATGACAAGCAGCGACATCCACATCCGCCTGAGCCTTATTATATCTATAAATTGATGTTTCATTGCAGGGTAACCGGGGGAGAACTCATGGCAGGGTTTGATATGCAGGGAGCCGATTGGTTTTCCATGGATGCGCTGCCACCGCTTTCAGAAGAACGCATTTTGGAGTCCCAGCTACATCATCTATTTACACTTGTCAAAGACGGTGTTCAAAAAGTGTATTCTGATTGAGATGGAATTAAAAGTAGCACTCGTCCAATCCCATCTGATATGGGAAAACCCGGAAGCCAATCGAGAACGGTTTGCAGAGAAAATAGACGGGATTACCAACGAGGTGGATTTGATTGTATTGCCAGAGATGTTCACTACGGGTTTTACCATGAAACCTAACGAAATCGATACCTCTGAAGGAGAAAGAACCCTGCAATGGATGGAGGATTGTGCCTCCAAAAAGAATACGGCACTGTGTGGCAGTCTTGTTTTTAATGAAAAGAACCACTATTTCAACCGATTGTTTTTTGTGTTGCCAGAAGGCGAACACTTTCATTACGATAAAAAGCATACGTTTACCCTCGCTGGAGAAAATAAGGTTTATAAAGCAGGTAATAAAAAAGTAGTGTTTGAATACAAAGGATTCAGAATCTGCCCTTTAATTTGTTATGATCTAAGATTTCCTGTTTGGGCCAGAAATAGGGAAGATTATGATATTTTGATATATGTTGCCAATTGGCCCAAACCACGCATCAACGCTTGGGATGCTTTGCTGAAAGCCAGGGCCATCGAGAATATGGCCTATTGCATTGGGGTAAATCGGATTGGTCTGGATGGTATGGGACATGAATATCCAGGTCATTCTGCAGTATATGATGTTTTAGGAAACGGGCTGGGGTATACTGAAAGGGAAGAAGTTATTTATGCCACCCTATCCAAAGAACATGTTGAGAACTATCGAACCAAACTTCGTTTTTTGGCAGACCGGGATGCTTTTAATTTGATATGACAAAGGTCTGTTCCATTTCCCAATTGGCACGTACCTCAATGATATCCGGAAAATAGCTTATTCGCTCCGGTTGAATTTTTTTCAAGTAATTTCCGGTATCCCATTTACCATTGCCATTTTCATCAAAAATGACCCGAATACCATATTTGCCTGGGTCTAAATACTTGAAAGACAATGGTTCTGGATTATTGCTTATCTGTTCCCTTTGCACTTCCCCCTTTTCATCAGTCAATTGCACCACTATGGGATAGCGTACATCACCGGTAATGGTAAGGTTCATATTTCCTAGATCGGTAAGCTTAGGTGTAGATAATCTCAAGCCAATGGTATCATTGCCGGCACCAAAAAAGTCCTTAAAAGCGCCTGGCAGAAACGTTAAATTATAGCTCTGTTCCTCAGCAAGTTCAAAGTCCACTTCCACCTTGTTCCCTATGGTATCCAGTTGAGCAGAAAAATCAATAAGCATGGAATCTTTGTCCATGATTTCTATGAGGGAAGTATCCACTTCAACCAAAGGGGTACTGGAAGCAATTTGAAATTGCTGCCCATAGTTTATTTTACTGCTTGGACTAGGGATTAACGTTAAACTGTCCAAGGCTAATTTTCTGGTTTTTACTGTAAAGGTATCGATGATTTTAAATAATTCATTACTGACCGTAAATACGATTGAATCAATATCGGTAGGTGTAATCCAATAGTTCAACGTGTCTTTATCCTTTTCTTTTTTGATTGTGGTAGTTACCGAATCGGGGAGTTGCGTCAGGGGCTTAATCTTAATACTATCACCGTTTCCGCTATATCCAAAAATAATTCGGTTTTTGGCAACGTAGCTCGGGACCGAGGCTGCATAATTTGGGGTTTCCTTGAACAGGTTTAGGAGCAGTAAAGTATCCGTTGGGAGGGTAATGGTATCCTGTAGAAATGCAATTTTATCCGCCCTTTGATCAAAAACATAATTTTTGCCCTCATCCTTAACCCCAAATAACTTGTATTTCCCTGCCTTCAGGTTGTTCAGTTGAAAAAATGGGAGGCTATCGCCTGTGTTGGCAAGATAGTTTGGCGGATATTTATAAATCGTTGAATCATTGTAAATACTGTCTATTTCGTAGAGCATTACACTAATAAACTGATCGGGATTTCGATTATAGGCATCCTTGACTACACCGGACAGGGATAGGGAGTCTATATAATCTCCGGTCGAAAAAACATAGGTTAAAAAACTATTGGGGTTTCCTTCATTGTTGTCCACAATGCTCTGTCCAAAATTTATGGTATAGGTAGTGTTTTCCTTTAGGGTATCCTTCAAGGTAATCTCAATAAATTTACTTGGACCACCTAAGGGTTTTATCTCGGGGATATTTTTGAGGGGGGGGGAAACAATTAGTTGATTTTGAACATCTTCCAGTTTGATGTACTCATCAAAGTATAACCTAATTTTATTGGAATCAAAATTTGTGGATAGATTTTCAGGATCTGTTCTTAAGAGCACCGGTGGGTCTACATCTTTGGGCCCACCTGATGGAGTGCCCCTTCTTGCGCATTGCCACAATGCCGTTAGTGCCAGGCCTAAAAAAACAATGCTTAAGATACGCTTTGCCAATTGAGTAAACATATATCCTAGGGCAAAGAAACGATTTTTGAGGCAATCCCAACGTTAACTTCTGTTAAGGAACCACAGCCATGGTAGCTACATAAATTTTCGCATTCGGAATCTGCAAAAGGGCAGTTGCACAAGCTTCTATGGTGGCACCTGTGGTAATGACATCATCAACCAATAAAAGGTTTTTGTCGTCCGTTCCTTTTGAATGCTTAATTACAAAAAGATCTTGACTGTTTTTCCAACGTGCCAAACGATTTTTCTTGGTCTGTGTCTTTGCGTTTTCAGTCTTTATCAGAATATCATCCCTAAATTCGGCTTTAAGGTGTGCGGATAGTTTTTTCCCAAACAGTTCCACTTGATTATACCCTCGTTTTTTTAGTCTTTTAGGGTGTAATGGGACCGGAACAACAATATCAACATTTAGGGAATCTTCATTGGCTATTTTTGCACCAAACCAATCTCCAATAAATTCGCCGACATTTTGCTGGTTTTTATATTTCAAATAATGCAGTAGGTTTTTTACAATACCCTGTTTGGAATAATAAAGAAAACTGGCTGCCTTTTCAATGCGCACACGCCCATAAAATATGCGGTCTACGGCGTTTTCTTGGTTAAAATTGTAATCGGTCAACGGCAAATCATGTCGACAAACGGTACAGAGTAAGTGCTCTCCTCCCGATAATTGCGCAGTACATCCAAAACACATTGGTGGCAATAGGATGGAGTTAATATCGTTTATTATCTTTGACGGCCAGTTCATAAACAAATCTTATACCTGCAAAATCAGCCACTTATCGGATGGATTCCCAAGATAACACTTTCAATTATAAGATTATCCTAGCGGCATTGGTGGCAGTTATTATTGCAATACTTATTGCTTTCTACTACAGTTATGCGCAATCCCAAAACCAATTGGGGTACTTGGAGGATGAGAAAAAATTGTTGGTCAAGGATCTGACCTTGATGAAAGCTGAGGTAGATCGACTCTCCGGTTTAAATGAAGTAAATGATATTGAACTACAAACTTCAAAATTTAGAATTCAGCAATTGTTGGATTCCGTGGGGCGACTCAACTTTAATATCGTAAAACTTAAGGAAGACCGAAAAACCTTAAGGGTATTGGAAGCTAAGTTTGACAGCTTGAAATTGAAGAACAACTTTTTACGCTACAACAATTCCTTGCTTACCCAAAAATATGAACGTACACTTCGACAAATTGAAGAACTAAGAGGGAAAACCAGCACTTTGGCCCAAGCGGAGGCCTTGGCCAGACAAAAGAACCAGGAATTGGCCAAGGAACTAAAGATCAAGAGCTACTTAAAAATGGAGAATTCGGAAGGCAGTGGTTTCCGCCTTAGGGCAGGTCGTCCATTGAAAACCAACAAGGCTGACGTTATTGAAAAGCTTCGGGGTTGTGCCACCATTCAAGGGAATCCCAATGAAACCAATGAGATTAAGGTGATATACCTTCAGTTTTTGAATCCGGATATGGCGGTTATTGAAGATAATGCCAATGTGGTCTCCGTAGGGGGCAATACGTACAGTAAAAGGGTGGAGGTTGTTTATTTAGGGAAAGAGATAAGTTTCTGTGATGCCATTACGGTACCTGAGGGTTCGCTTGAACCTGGTATCTACACCTTAAATATTTTCGAGGACCAGCGCCTCCTTTCCTCTTCTGAATTTCAGTTGAAATAACATTTTCTTTTTTTGGGCTTTATTATACATTTGCCCCTATGGCAAATCACGAGGACATTTTCAAGAAAGTCATCTCCCATGCGAAGGAGTATGGTTATATTTTTCAATCCAGTGAAATCTATGATGGATTAAGCGCTGTCTATGATTATGGTCAGAATGGTGCTGAACTGAAGAGGAACATACGTGACTATTGGTGGCAAGCTATGGTGCAGCTCAATGACACTATTGTTGGGATTGATGCTGCCATTTTTATGCACCCCACTACTTGGAAAGCTTCTGGACACGTAGACGCTTTTAATGATCCCTTAATTGACAATAAGGACTCGAAAAAGAGATATCGTGCGGACGTCTTGGTAGAGGATTATGTGGCCAAGATTGAAGCGAAGATTGATAAAGAGGTACTCAAAGCGGCCAAACGGTTTGGGAATGCTTTTGACAAAGAACAATTTCTTGCTACCAATAGTAGGGTTTTGGGATACCAAGAAAAAGCAGATGGTATTCTTAAGCGGTTGGGCAAATCTTTGGAGAACGAGGATTTAGGGGATGTGAAAGCTTTAATTGAAGAGTTGGGGATTGCCTGTCCATTATCTGGTTCCAAAAACTGGACGGATGTAAAGCAGTTCAATCTGATGTTTGGCACAAAATTGGGTTCCACCGCTGAAAGTGCTATGGATCTGTACCTGCGCCCGGAAACGGCCCAAGGTATCTTCGTCAATTTTCTAAATGTACAGAAAACAGGGCGAATGAAAATTCCGTTCGGAATTGCCCAGACGGGTAAGGCGTTCCGTAACGAAATTGTAGCGCGACAGTTCGTTTTCCGGATGAGGGAGTTTGAACAGATGGAAATGCAATACTTTATCAAACCGGGGACCCAAAAAGAATGGTACGAAACATGGAAGGAAAAGCGAATGAAATGGCATCTTTCGTTGGGGATGGGGGAAGATAATTACCGCTTCCATGACCATGAAAAGTTAGCCCACTATGCGGATGCTGCGGCTGATATAGAATTTAAGTTTCCGTTCGGATTTAAGGAATTGGAGGGCATACACTCCCGTACAGACTTTGATTTAGGGAACCATGAAAGGTATTCAGGTAAAAAACTGCAGTACTTCGACCCAGAAGAAAACAAAAGTTATGTGCCCTATGTCCTTGAAACTTCCATAGGACTCGATCGAATGTTCTTGGCAGTCTTTTCCAATTCACTTCAAGAAGAAGAACTAGAAAATAATACCACCCGCATCGTATTAAAACTTCCTGCAGTTTTGGCCCCGACCAAAGCTGCCATTTTACCCTTGTTAAAACGTGACGGACTCCCGGAAGTTGCCAAAAAGTTGGTAGATGACTTAAAATGGGATTTTAATGTTGTCTACGATGAAAAAGATGCGGTGGGTCGTCGCTATCGGAGACAGGACGCCTTGGGTACTCCTTTTTGTGTTACTGTGGACCATCAGACCTTGGAAGACGATACGGTGACCATTCGCCATCGCGATACAATGGAGCAGCAGCGGGTCAAAATGACAGAAGTCAAAAAAGTCATTGCCAGGGAAGTGGCGATGAAGGAGTGGTTGAAGGGAATCTAAAGCCACAATCATGAAATCTCGTATGTTCAAACACTATTTTGCACTTTTCAGGCTTGGTATCCCATTTGCTACATCGGGCCAAAATCCTAGTGATACCATCAATAGGGATAAAAACCATTAGGTGCCGTTATGGACGGATGTGGATAAATTGTGTGGAGAAAAGATCAGTGCCCCTTTACCGAAAACTTTTTTGAGGATACCCTAAGTGTTGAATTGAAATATCATGGGAATGCCATAGCGGCTTAATAGGAAAAATTTGGACCCTATCGCGAGGGTGATCGGAAAAGTTTGGATTTACAAGTAATTGGGACTTATGCCTACAGCAAAGAACCTGTTCTTATTGGGGATTAAATGACTACAAAATGCTGCCAAAGGTACATCCGAAGGTTGTCATACCTCAATTTTAGACGGGCTCTGGCGATTCTTGGCAGATTGCCATTGCGACTAATGTAAAATGTGACGCTGAGCCATTGAAAAATATTTTCGTGCCTAAAGGGGTCAACAAGGAAATACGATTCGTTGGTTCACTCAAATCCAATAGTTTCAAAATATGGATTTGATTTTATTCAAATGGCACGTAGGCCTGTTTATTGGCCTTTTCAGTTATCGGGATAGAATAAATACAGATCATTGTATTGGCTATTTCCCCTTAGGCCAAATCCAAAATAACCCACTTTCCCGTTAGAGCCGTGAGTTGTAGAAAATCTAGGTTCTCCAGTAAACGAGGTCGTTTCTTGCCAAGTTGTACTGGAGGGATCATAAACCCAAAAATCCGTACTGGCTGTATTGTTGTCTATACTTCCTAGACCAAAATAACCTTTACCATCAATGGTAAAACCTATTCCTTCCAATCTCTCCGTTCCTGGAAATGACGGAAGATCGTTCCAGGTACCAGTGTTGGAATTATAAATTATATGTCTATTCGTTCGTTCGTCATTATTGATTACTCCGGCCATTAAATACCCATTGTCACCTATTGCAAAAGAAGTAAATCCGTATGATGCAATACCAGTATAATCCGGAATTGAACTCCAAAGATTGTTCGTCGAATTAAATGCATAAAAATCATTTAATGATGTAATACCATTTGCGATGCCTGAACCTATGTAAGCACGGTCCCCAATCACAAACACCGTGGGGGCAGATCTAGCGGTTCCTGGAAAATCGTCCAATTTAAGCCAGGCTCGCGTTTGGGAATCAAACTCCCACAACTCATTTATTCTTCCAGCAGTTTCGGTACGGCCCATACAAACATACCCTTTGGCACCAATACGGAAAGAAAGTGCATCAAACCTCGCTTCACCAGGGAAATCACCAAGCTGCTCCCATGTGTCATTCTCAGTGGAGTATACCCACCAATCTTTAAAAAGTTTTCCGTCCAGATTTGATCCAAGACCAATGTAAATGTCGTCCCCTATCATAAACGAAGATGGAGCATAACGTTCTTCCAGTGGTATATCCAGGATATTGACCCAACCTTCTGGAACATCAATGGACATAGACCCATCATCATCTCCACAGGACATGACTATTAAGGATAATACTATCAGATAAGTGTAAAACCGATATTTTTTTTGCCTATGCGATATCATTGTACGTGTAAATATGTATTCCAAGATAAGGTATTAGAAGGTGAATTATGGGCACCATACGTGCTAATAGAATAACTGCTAACATACAATTTTAGTATGCCCCCATTAGTAATTCGAGCAGTTTCAAAAACTTGCATCATCTCGGACAAGGAGTAAGAACCCTGACTCTCCAAACTTTCCATACGGATGAGCTTTGCATTTCTAAATTAGGGGGTTGTATTGCATAAGTTGAACCACGTAAACTTCATCCATGAAATTTAAGTTAATATGAAATGACAATAGTCTCTTTTGCAGGTAAATGGTAGGTACAAACATTAAAGAGTTCAAAAGGGGTGTCTACAATCGATTTTAGAACATTAATTGAATGAACTCCGGTATTGCAATGGGGTCTGGTTGGTCTTGGTTTTAAAGAGTTTACTAAAGGATTGCGGATGCTCAAAACCTAGGTCATAGGCAATCTCACTTACTGATAATTCGGTAGTGGACAGCTTTACCTTGGCCCGTTCTATCAATTTGTTATGAATGTATTGCTGCGTGGTTTGCCCTGTCAGATTCCGGAGTAAGGTACTGAGGTAATCTGGGGTAAGATTCAAATGTTCCGCAATTTGCTGCACCCTAGGTAAACCTTGATTAATGATATCATTTGAGCTAAGATGCTCCCCAATGAGCATTTCCAGTTTTTCCAGTATTTGGTGACTCGTAATTTTTCGTGTTAAGAACTGACGTTTGTAAAAGCGTTCGGCATAGTTCAATAAAAGCTCAATTTGACTGATAATAATTTGCTGGCTGTATTCATCCAAATTGGCCCGGTATTCTGCCTCGATATTACCCAATAGCCCAGTAATGGTATCTTCTTCTTTTTCCGATAGGAAAAGTGCTTCGCGAACGGAATAGTTGAAAAAAGGATACTTTTTGATTTTTGATGCTAAAGACGTTCCAAAGAAAAAGTCAGGATGAATGGCCAAAATCCAACCGGAAGGATTGCGACGGGTAAGATCTTCTTCGATCAATTGCACCGAAATCACCTGTTCAGGGGCAAAAAAGGTCATTAGTCCCTCGTCAAAATCATAGGATTGTTGCCCGTAACGGTATTTTCCCGTTACGTTTCGTTTTATGGAAATGGTATAAAACTCTTGTATCCAACGCAACTCATTGTCAATAGCGGTAGGATGAATTTTGTTGTAGTTCAATAAACTAATCAAAGGATGTTCTGGGGCCTTTAATTTATTGAACCGGTGCAGGTCACTAATGGTCTTTAAACGCTGGGTTTGGGAGCCGGACATCGAGCGAAGTTTTAATTGCTTTTTATTTTTAAAGGGAGTCAGATATTGACCCCCTTTTTCAATTCATTTATAATATTAGACTTTAAGCTTAAGCATATCGCCCATACCAAAGGCATTAAAAAGCCCCTCATGGATTTGTGCCAATTGGTTGTTGTACGGGTCAATATGATCGCCCATACCCATTTTATCCACAACGGTCCGAGCAGGTCGGCTACCTGCCGGTGCACTGATGAGATAGGCAATGGTATCTGCCACATTTTGTGGGTTTTGGGCCGGATTATTGGCCAAAGCGCCCTCAAAACTATCAAAGGCTTGTTTCGGGGCATGTACCATATCACCGTAGCTCTCATCTTGTGAACGGTCAGACGGTTGCATTAGGCTATCAAAAAACCCGGTGGGATATCCCCCTGGTTCAACAAGGCAGGAGTCCACTCCAAAGCCAGACAACTCAATGCGATAGTTTTCTGCCAAGGCTTCCACTGCCCATTTTGAGGCATTGTAAGGGCCGTAGAAGGGAAATGTAATTCTTCCCAATAAACTTGAAACATGAATCAACAATCCAGACCCCTGTTTTCTCAAAAAAGGCAATGCTGCTCGATTGACGCGCTGTACCCCAAAAACATTGACATCAAATAGTTTTTTGAAATCATCGACAGTGAATTGCTCCTGGATTCCGAGGACACCTATCCCTGCATTGTTGACCACAACGTCAAGACCATCCAAAAGTTCAATCGCTTTTTTAATTCCTTCATTGACGCTCCGATCATTCGTAACGTCTAGGTTAACAATGTTTGCTCCAAGCGTTGATAGCTCATCGGCTTCCGGCTTGTTTTTTGATTCGGGGTTGCGCATGGTGGCGACCACCTTGTGCCCCTGTTTTAGTAGTGTTTTTACGGTCAAGGCCCCAAAGCCTCCGTTCGCTCCTGTGATTATTACTTTTGACATCGTTTTATGTTTTTAATGATACTTACGCAAAATTCTAAAATTGATCCATACCTTTTGTAGTCAAATCCAATGATGTTGTAGCCTAAAACGATACAGATTGGACTTTGTGAGGTTAAGGTGTCAGCTTCATAGCAATGATTACTTGTTTTCAGTCCTAAATCCTGTAGCAAACCCCTATTCTGATTTGATTTGTGAATAGGCTCCCCAGAAATCCTCCAGATGCCAAGTTTTGTCAATCTTTCCTTCTTTATTGAAATGGTGCAGATCAAAAGCTTTTATTTCAATTCGTTTGTTCGTTGCAGGAATATCAAATGCTGTTCCTGAATGAGTTACTTCCAAATTACTCCGTACAAACACCAAGTCCCCGTCTACCATAATGTGCGATGGTTCACCCTCTAAATCAGAAAACATATTTGCAAAGTCTTTAGCATGTTTGATAAATCCTTCTATGTTTGGAGTTTGACCGGGATCCGCCGGATATTGGGTATAATTTTCCGATAAAATCTCTGGTAAAACTGACATATCTCCCGTAGCAAATACACCATAAAACTTCTCAATTACCCCTAATTTTTGATTTCTATCCGCTTCAACGTTAGCCTTGTATACCTCAACGGCATTTTGTTTTTCTTTCTCAAGATCCACTTTTCGGTTTTCGCAGGCGACCAGCAGTATAAGTGCGATTGCCAGTGTTGGGCAAATTTTTATTTGTTTCATGTTTTTAATTTATTGTTTTGATAGCTCAATTTACTTCTTATGATTAGTTCAATTAACTGTTATTCATTTATTTAGCATATTTTTCTACAAGGATATGGATTTCTAAACCATTCGATCACGAAATTTTCTCTAAGAGGTATCTTTCAATTATTCATTGCTTTTTAAAATCCGATTTAAGTCATGGGTTTGAGCCAATTCCTTTGTCATGTTCCTATGGCATTTTAAGCAATTTTATAAGATGAAGATCGTGTTTTGGTGCTTTTCCTTTTGTGTTTGGTAGCCCTCTTAATTGAATTTCAAAATGGGCAAATAAATCATGACCAATATTTTCTTTGGTATGTGTAACCAAGATAATTAAAGGATACCGTATGGACCCTAGGGCAATTTTAGGATTTCCATCAACCCCCGACTGTTGTGATACGGACATTTCCAAGGACCGACCTTGTTTTCTTCTGTGTAGGGATTTCCGTTACGATCCACCCTAAAAAACCACTCCCCATAATTTGGGTCCAGAATGTGTTCTTGGGCAAAGTCCCAAATCTTGAGACTGTATTCCAGGTAGATATCCTTATTGGTAATATCCCAGATATAAATAAGGCCCACCATAGCCTCAATTTGTGGCCACCAGTGGTGGTCGGTATCTATTTCTTTTGTAATGCGATTTTGGGAGTTTACCACGCCAAATCCCCTGGTCAAAGCCTCTTTTAAAAAAGTGTTGGCTATACCTACGCCAATTTTTTCACAGGCTTTGGTATGATTGGGGTTGTCAATGGTTCTAGCAGCAAGAATCAAAAGCCAGGCAGCCTCAATGTCGTGTCCAAAAGAAATTTCTGTGGATTCCTCCTTCCAATCCTTCGAAAAGAACAGCTTCAAATGACCGTCTTCCCCATACATTTTGTCTTGAAATAACGTTATCAAGCGTCCCAATGCTTTTTTGACTTGAGGGTCTCTGGCAACTTCAAAAAGAGTGGTATACGCCTCTAAAATATGTAAATGGGTGTTGGTTGTCTTGGGTGAATTAAGGTCTTTTTGACTTAATCGGACATCCGCAATGGGTTCCCAATGTTCCCCAAAGGCCTCAAAATAACCATCAAATTCGTTATCATATGCTTTTTCTTCGATCAGTGAGAAAAGGGCCATGGCCCATTCCAAGGCTTCTTCGTCTTTTGAAAATTTGTAGTATTCGGCAAGCGCATAAATACAAAAGGCCTGTGCGTAAATCTGCTTCCGTTTATTCGTAGGGTTTCCTTGGAAATCTACTTCCCAGTGGACACCGCCATGTTCCACATCCCTGAAATGATTCGATAAATAGGTAATGGACCGTTCGCATTCCGATTTGTACCTATCATCACCATAAAAAGTATTCGCGCGGGAAAACGTCCAAAGAATTCGAGTATTCAGAATGATTCCTTTGAAATGAGTGGTATCAATGGTGTTGTTGTGGTCAATTCTTCCATAAAACCCTCCATAGGTATGGTCAATTGTATTTTGTTTCCAGTAACTAAGGATGTTTTCAAGTTCCCTCTTGAGGCTTTCCCTAAAATAAACAGGTATTTGGTTCCCCATGGTTTTAGTAAAGTCCCTTGTTCCTTTCAATCATATCCATCAAGGTATCCACCGAACCGCTGGAAGTCAATTTGTCCTTGGGCGTGTTTTTACAGTAATCCACCAAGGTGTCAATATCTGAAGAGGCGACATGCATGCGTGTATCTGAAGAAGCGTAATAAATGAACACCTTACCATCTTTATCCGCAATCCAACCATTGCAAAACAAGACGTTGCCTACATCACCTATAATTTCAGTGTCATCTGGGGCCATAAAATAACCACCTGGTTGGTAAATCACATTTTCAATATCGTCTAAAGCGGTCATAAAAAGATAGAGTACATAGCGCAATCCCGCTGCGGTATTGCGGACCCCATGGGCCAAATGCAACCAACCTTCCTTGGTCTTGATGGGGGAAGGCCCCTGACCGTTTTTGAGTTCATAGATGGTATGGTAGACCTTAGGGTTGATGATGACTTCATCTTCCACTTTAGGATGTTGCATGTCCTTGATATAACCCAAACCGATGCCTCCCCCTGCACCTGTATCAATGAACCCATCTTGGGGCCTCGTGTAAACGGCATAGCGACCGTTGACAAATTCTTCGTGAAGTGTTACGTTGCGTTGCTGATTGGAACCCGAAATCAAATCGGGCAAGCGCTCCCAGGTTTTCATATCCTTAGAGCGAATGATTCCCGCGTTCGCAATGGCCGAGGAGGTATCCGTGGCAGGAACGGATGGGTCTTTTCGCTCCGTACAGAAAACACCGTACACATAACCGTCTTCATGTTTTGTCAAGCGCATATCATAAACGTTCACGTCGTGTTCCTCAGTCTGCGGAAGTACCAAAGGGGTATTCCAAAAGGTAAAATTATCGATGCCGTTTTCACTTTCGGCAAAGGCAAAAAATGACTTCCGATCTTTTCCTTCCATTCGAACTACGAGCACGTATTTCCCGTTCCATTTGATAGCCCCCGCGTTAAAAGCGGCATTGACCCCAATACGCTCCAATAATTTCGGATTCGTTTCAGGATTCAAGTCATAGCGCCAATGTAGGGGGGTATGGGCGGCGGTCAATATGGGATATTGGTATTTGGTGAATAGGTTTGAGGGATGGTGGATGGCCACATTCTTTCGTTGAACGAGGTCGTTGTAATCTTTATATAACTGGTCTAAAATGGTTTGGTGTTTTGATGTATCCATAAATGTTTTAATGTTTATTCTCCTCGCCTTGTGGTGAGTTCCTTATTTATTTTTTGCATATAGCCATCGTCCAATTTGTAAAAGATAAGGATGGCCGCCGATAACAAGGCCCCAATAGCGGGCAAGATACTCATCATCATACGAATGCCCGTTTTAGCAGCTTCGGTCTGTTCCATATTGGCTTCAAATCCGTAAAAGGCCAAAATCCATCCTGTCAGTGCTCCACCCAAGGTCCAACCCATTTTCTGGGACATGGAGGAAGAGGAGAAGACCAGTCCTGTGGCACGTCGTCCCGTTTTCCATTCCGAATAATCGGCTATATCGGCATACATCGACCATAACAGTGGAAAGATGATACCGGCGCAGATACTGATCAGAAATTGAAAGATGAATATCAAAACAACATGTTCTGCTTGAAAAAAGAAGAAAATGACACTAAGTATGGTAGCGGAAACCATTGCACCTACAAAGGTTCGCTTTTTGCCCATCTTATCGGAAACGGGTTTTGCCATGACCACCCCTACTATGTTGGCCGCCTGTCCCAACACTAAGTAAAGGGTACTAAAGGTCAAAGGCACGTTGAGCAAGGGCAATTGAAAGGCATCCTGCGTCTCAAAGTAGTATTTAAAATAATAGATGGTGGAACCATCCCTGATGGAATTGAATATCAAGGTGCAGATACCCGCTCCCAATAGGATGAACCAAGGCCTGTTTTTTGCCAAGTCTTTTAAATCGTTTTTAAGTGAGGTCTTTTGTTCTTTCGGTGGTTGAATTCGCTCTTTGGTCCATCGAAACGTGCCATAAAAAAGGACGACCGCCAAGACACTATAGATGGCCATAGTGGACTGCCATCCTTTTTGAGGGGTAGTTTCCTTTCCAAAAAACTCTACTAAGGGTTCGGCCGTGGCCAATACCAAAATACTGCCTGCAAAGGCAAAGATGAATCGATAGGAAGCCAAAGATGTCCTATCCTTCAAGTCAGAGGTCATCACGCCCAATAAGGAAGCATAAGGCACATTGACCGCGGTATATACAATCATCATGGTACAATAAATTACATACGCATAGATGATTTTACCAGAAACCTCCAAATCTGGTGTGGTAAAAAGAAGTATCCCAAAAATGCCGAAGGGAATGGCCATCCATAAGAGATATGGTCGAAATTTCCCCCATTTGGTATTTGTCCGGTCTGCTAAAATACCCATCAATGGATCATTGAGTCCATCAAAAATTCTAGTGATCAAAAACATGGTGCCCACTACGGCAGCGGAGATGCCAAAGACATCCGTATAGAAAAAAAGCAGGTAGACACTGAACATTTTCCAGTACATGGATGAGGCAAAATCGCCCAGTCCATACCCCATTTTTTCTTTTAAGCGTAGTTTTTCCATCTATCGAATCTTTTTGACATCCTCCAAAAAAAGCACATCTGGCAAAGACTTGAATTTTACAAAATCCATACTGCTTTCCTGTGCTTTGTAGGGTGCAAAATAATGGTCTGGTCGTCCATTTCTCCAAACCAGGGTCCATGCCAGTCCTTTATTGGAGATTTTTTTGTCCAGCACATTGGTCCACCAATCATTTACCGGAATCATGTTCAAACCTCCTTCAGTCATCGCATAGGGTTTATTTTTTTGTTTCCCTACCTGAGCGAGCAGCGATAGATTGTCTTCCAATAACGCCATGTATTCTTCTGTGGTCCCTTTGTGGTAAAGATCCATTCCCAAGATGTCCACATAATCGTCTCCTGGATAAAATCGTAGGTATTCCGCTTCGTCCTTTACCGCATCACTGGAATAACAAAATAAGAGGTTGTGCACGTTGTAGGTTTGGGTCAACAGTTCATAGGTCTGTTTCCAAAGTAATTGAAACTCTTCTGGGGTGCAGTTTCCATGCCCCCACCAAAACCAGGAACCGTTCATTTCATGAAAAGGTCTAAAAACCACGGGAATTGATTTTCCCTTTTTCGTATTCAGACCGTGCATAAATTCGGCCACTTTGGTCACCCAAGCTTGGTATTTGGGATGCAGCAGGCCGCCCTCTAAAATTTCAGATACGGCAGAGGTTGGGTCCCATGCGGATTTTTTAGTCATCGGATTGTCTGGATGCCAGCTAAGGGTTATGATACCGCCGGATTCATGGGCGCGTTGAATCAGTTGGGTCATAAGTGCAAAATCAACACCGTCCAAGTTTTCTCGATGCCCCAATTCAATATGACCGATTTCAAAACCATAGACTGCAGGGAAATCCCCAGATACTTCGGCAACATCGCTTTTGTACATGGAGCCATCATTTTTCCAACCCATACCATAAGCAGTAGCATCCTGATGGCCAAAGGCATACCCTTGATTCGGAATTTCCTGGATACGGGCCATGAGAAGTTTTGCGGCGTTATCTGCCTGTTCGTCGGAAAGGGATAGTGTCCGGGAAGAAACTTCTAGAGAGCTTTTGCATGACATAAAAGAAC
>JBCDBE010000021.1:0-36260 GCA_039184365.1 Bacteroidota bacterium
ATTAGTATTCAACTAAATACGAGAAATGCGCGGAACAACTTCAATCTGCTTAAATCTGAGTATTTAAAAATTCCTGGGGTAACCAGCGTCAGTGGTATAATGAGCTCTCCTGCAAATGGCGAATTAAATGATGCCGGATTTTATTTGCAAGGTAAAAATCCGGAAAACAGGACACTGGGTCAAATCAATTATGTAGACCCCAATTATCTGAATACCATGGGTATAAAATTAGAACAGGGGCGAAATCTCAGAGAGAATGACAGCACCCAAATTTTAATCAATACGGTTGCGCTAAAAGCATTTGGTATTCCCGAAGAGGAAGCTTTGTCCACAAAACTGTTTATCAGTCCAGAAAATGCGTATGATATTGTTGGTGTTTTCAGTGATTTCCATTTTTTATCACTAAAAGAACCCATAGAACCCCTTGTTCTATTTAATAATACGGACCCCCTTCGTTTATTACTTCGATTTGAAACAACGGAATATGGTAGTCTCTTGCCCAAGCTGGAAAACATTTGGAAAGCAAATGTAAAGGACGCCCCATTCATGCCCTCCTTTGTGGATAAGGATTTGGCAAGCCTATATCAAGAGGAAAAACAGCTTGGAAAAATTGCGGTAGTATTCACCATACTGGCCATCATAATCAGCTGTCTGGGACTGTTTGGCCTAATATCCTATGTCGCCGAACAAAAGAGAAAAGAAATCGGCATCCGTAAAGTGCTCGGAGCGAGTGTAAAATCTGTGGTTCAATTGTTGACTACCGATTTTGTACGGTTGGTTGGCATTGCATTTGTCATTGCCTCACCTATTGCCTACTATTTTATGCAACGCTGGTTGGAGGATTTTACCTATAAAATAGACATCAATTTCTGGGTTTTCCTCTTGGCTGGTGGTTTTGCTTTGACAATCACATTGGTTACCGTTAGTTTTCAGTCCCTTAAATCAGCAATGGCCAATCCGGTGAAAAGTTTGCGGATGGAGTGAAACGAATTAAGATTTACCGAGTCTTTAATTTAAGAAGACCTAAAGCATAATGTAAAATAGCATCATGTTCAAAAACTATCTAAAGGTAGGTTTGCGAAATGCCATCAGGGATAAGGCCTTTACCACAATAAATCTTTCAGGGCTGGTTCTGGGGATGATATGCTTCCTGTTTATCTTCCTATGGATTCAGGATGAAAAAAGTGTGGATAGTTATCACGAGAACGATAACCTGCTTTACAATGTCTATTACACGGTCACTTCTGATGGAAAAAAAGATGGAACTTATGCCACGCCACCAGACTATGATACCATTTCAAAACGTTATTTTCCGTTGTTGGAAGGGGTCGAACAAGAGGTTTCCGGCATTGAACACATCAATTTTTACGTAACGGGATATGAGTTGCCCTGGGGCTATCCCGAAACTTTTGAAGTCGGCGACAAGATGTATAAAATGGAAGGGGCACGAGCAGGTGGGGATTTCTTCCAGATGTTCGATTATCCTGTCATAGCTGGCAACACCTCAAATCCGTTGCAAGAAATTGGAACCATTGCCATTTCAAGAAAAATGGCCCACATGTTCTTTAACGGCCCAGAAGACGCCATCGGAAAGACCGTAAAATATGAAAACACTTCGAACTTTACCGTTACGGCAGTCTTTGAAGACCTAACACCAAAGAGTACTTGGTCCTTTGATTTCTTGATTGCTTGGGAATCCTATGCAAAAAATCAAGTGTTAAGGGCTTCCCATAATATGCAAACCACCGTACAGCTTTCTTCAAAGGCAAACAAATACCAAGTTGAACTGAATCTGGACAAGTATTTACAAAAACGTCTAAATCCAGAGAGTCCCATTACCATTCACGCACATTTACAACCCTTTGCCGATAGGTATTTAACGGGCAATTTCGAAAATGGGAAGCCTTCTGACGGCAGAATGGCCTACCTACAACTTTTTGGTGGGGTTGCCATTTTTATCCTTCTTATCGCCTGTATCAACTACATGAATCTTTCCACGGCCAAATCTACCAAAAGAGCGAAAGAGGTAGGTATTCGAAAGGCTGTGGGTTCCTCGCGTACTTTTTTGATCAAACAATTTTTGGCGGAATCCACACTGCTTTCTTTTTTGGCCATTCTTGTTTCCATACTCCTGACCGGATTGCTTCTACCTTATTTTAATAGCCTTACAGGCAAACAAATAGCCCTTCCCTATTTTAATTATGGCTACTGGCTTACCGTTCTGCTGTTGGCATTGGTTACCGGTTTAATTGCAGGTAGTTATCCAGCACTCTTTTTGTCATCCCTAAAACCGGTAAAAGTACTACGTGGAACATTGAACATTACCGGCAGGTCAAAATGGCTACGAAAGGGGTTAACCACTTTTCAATTTGGCCTATGTATTTTACTTTTTATTGCGACCATAGTGGTATCCAAGCAGACCGATTACATAAAGAACTCCCATCTAGGCTATAATCGCGAAAACTTAATTTACATCCGAATTGAAGGTGCATTGGCCGACGCCAAAAAATATGCCTTGTTTAAGAAAGAGGTATCCAGTCATCCTGGAATTGCTATGGTAGATCGCAGTAGTGAAACCCCCCATTCCATGGAATTTGAAGTGAGCGACCCAATCAACTGGGAAGGAAAATCCATAGGCAAGTCGGTTGGGTTTATGCCGAAATCCGTAGGTTTTGACTTTATTGAAATCATGGATCTCAAAATTGCTGATGGTAGGGGGTTTACAAAAACCATAGCTACCGATTCCGCCGAAGCATTCATGGTCAACCAAGAAGCCGTGAGGCAAATGGGATTAAAAAACCCTTTGGGCAAATGGGTGTCCGCTTGGGACAAGAAAGGAAGAATTGTGGGCATTTTAGAGGATTACCACACGGCCTCCCTACATCAGAAGATAAAGCCTGTTATTGTAGATGTAAAAGAAGACCTGAATTTTGGGGTAATATTGGTTCGCACCAAACCTGGTGAAACCGGCGAAGCCCTTGCCAGTTTAAAAAGGGTGTACCAAAAGTTAAATCCATCCCGCCCTTTTGATTATCAGTTTGCCGATGGCGAATATCAGGCATTGTACAAAAGTGAGCAGTTAATTTCTAAACTATCCAATGTTTTTTCCCTGCTTTCCATAGCGATTTCTGTTTTGGGTTTGCTTGGATTGGCCATGTTCTCGGCACAGCAGCGAACAAAAGAAATGGGGGTACGAAAAGTTTTGGGGGCCTCCAACAGTACTATTATCAAACTATTTTCAGAGGACATTTTAAAATTGGTGGGTATTTCTTTTTTGATTACCGCACCTTTGGCATGGCTACTGATGCAAAGATGGTTGCAAGACTTTGCTTATCAAATAAATATGTCTTGGTGGATTTTTGCCATCGCTGGCCTGTCTGCCCTTTTAATTGCGTTTTTGACCATTAGCTCCCAATCCTTAAAAATAGCATATGCAAACCCTGCTAAATCCTTAAGAACCGAGTAAATCAATCAAAAGACGAAAAGCCATGTTCAAAAACAATTTAAAAATTGCCTTGAGACATCTCTGGAATCAAAAGGGGCTGTCCATGATTAAAATTGGTGGTTTGGCAATGGGTGTGGGGGCTTTTTTGTTGCTGGCCATCTACTTAAAACATGAATTTAGTTATGATGGTTTTTATCCTGAAAAAGATCGTATCTATCGGGTAACAACAAAATATTTGGAAGAAGGTTTCTATGGTGTTGATTATCCTGCGCCATTGTCTAAAACATTGGTCGCCGATTTTCCAGAAGTTGAAACAGCCGGAAGGTACATTCCCGCCACATGGTTTAATCAAATTCGCCCTTTCAACCAACAGCAGAATTATCATGAGCAGGGTTTTGCCTATGTTGACCATGAGCTTTTAAAAATTTTGGACATACCTATGGTAAATGGCGATTACGAAAGCTCAATGGAAGAGCCAAATACCCTGGTAATTTCAAAAACCAAAGCCGAAAAATACTTTTCTGATGCCAACCCCGTGGGGAAAAAAATCATCATAAATAATAACCGGGAAACCCTGTATAAAGTGGTCGGTGTTTTTGAAGATTTCCCTTCAAACGCACACCTGGATTTTGACTTCATGATTTCTTTGGAAGGTGTTGAATTTTGGCCAGGAGAACAAACATACTGGGGTGCAAATATGTATGATGTTTATGTTAAACTTGCAGAAAAAACCAACGTACCCCAACTGAATGGTAAATTGGCCGACATTACAACAAAGTACTTTCTCCCAAGTTGGGTAGAAAGAAATTTCGCCAACCCGAATGATATTGCCAAGAATTTAAAGCATGAATTACAACCCTTGGATAAAATCTATCTTGATTCAAAGGACGTAAGGGATGACTTACCCCATGGGAACAAACGTCTTTTATGGCTTTTTGCATTTTCCGGAATTCTAATCATTCTAATTGCCTCGATAAATTTCATCAATCTTTCCACAGCAGGCTACACAGTAAGGTCCAAAGAAATTGGCTTACGAAAAGTTGTAGGTGCGAGCAAAAAACAAGTTGTTTTACAGTTTTTAACGGAGACTATCGTCTTTAGCATAATTGCATTGATCCTTGGTATCGCTTTGGCTAATATTGGGCTGCCTTTTGTAAATTCCATTGCCGGAAAATCCTTGGAATTTCCTTATTGGACATTTACTGGAATGTCCATACTTTTCTTGGGAGCTATCTTCTTGGGGATCATTACAGGAATATATCCTTCCCTTTATTTGTCAAAATTCAAAATTGGTTCCAACGGACAGTCCAATGCCCACAACCATAAAGGAAACTATTCGTTCCGCAACTCCCTTGTCGTATTTCAATTTGCCGTTTCCGTCGTTTTGATCATTTGCACCATTGTGGTTTATCAACAAATGCAATTTGTTGGCAATAAAGATCTAGGTTTTAATCAACAGCAAGTGCTGTTAATAAAAGGTGCTGAGGTGCTTGGAAACAAAACCGATACTTTTAAGGAACAACTTTTACAATTGAATGAAGTTCAGCATGTCTCCATCGGAGATTATTTACCGATTGAAGGAACTTCCCGCTACGCTGATTCTTTTTGGAAAGAGGGCAGGCAGCGCACTGAGCGCGGAATAAATTCACAAATTTGGCAAGTTGATTACGACTATGTTTCCACCTTAGGAATTGAAATCACTGAAGGACGAAACTTTAATAAAAATCTAGCCTCTGATTCTACGGCAATCATTATCAGTAAAACCTTTTCTGCCAAACTGGGATTGGAAAACGTTATTGGAACCAACATTACCAACAAAGAAAAGTCTTGGAAAATAGTTGGTATTTACACGGATTTCCATTTTGAATCTTTAAAAAACCCTATTTCGCCAACATCTTTGGTGTTGGGTAATTCAACATCACTGATGGCAACAAAATTAAGTACGGCAAATTTGGACAAGACCTTATCCTCAATCAAAAGTATTTGGAACAAGATGAGCCCAGATTCAGAATTTAGATATGATTTCTTGGATGAAAGTTTCGCAAAAATGCACAAAGGGATTGAAGGTGCTGCAAGGCTGTTCAATGCCTTTGCGGTTCTGGCCATTGTGATTGCATGTCTTGGCCTTTTTAGTCTTACCACATTTGTAGCCCAGCGGAGAAAAAAGGAAATCGGTATTCGAAAAGTATTGGGTGCATCTGTAGAAAGTGTTACCGCCCTCATATCCAGGGAGTTTCTTAAACTGGTTATACAGGCCATTGTAATAGCAATGCCCATAGGATGGTATTTAATGAACCGATGGCTGGAAGATTTTGCCTATCACATTAAATTGAATTGGACCATATTTTTTATTGCTGGCATTATTACGTTAAGCGTTGCAGTCATTACAATGTTATATCAAAGTTTAAGGGCGGGCCTATCAAATCCCATAATAAGTTTACGCACCGAATAACCATCAAATAAAAACGAAAAACCATGTTTAAAAACTATTTAAAAATCGCCTGGAGGACGTTACTAAAGAATAGGGTGTATTTCGCCATTAATGCTGTAGGTTTATCTATGGCAATTGCAGTCTCGTGCCTCATGTTGCTTTGGGTGGTGGATGAATACGGCGTGAACAAATTTCATGAAAAAGATGATGAGTTGTTCTTGGTCAAAAGAACCATTCCCCTTCAAGACGGGGTTTTGGATGTTTATAGTGGTATTTCATACCCCTTGCTAAAGGAAGCCCAGGAAAAATTTCCTGAGATAGAAAAATTTATCACTTTAGGAAGGACTTTTGAAGACAACCTGCGTATTGGAGATGTTGACTTTAGGGCGTCTGGAGCCTTTACCAATGCGGATTTTTTCAAATCATTTTCTTATCCCGTTTTATTGGGGAATATTGAAACTTTGGATGAAAAACCAGAGGCCCTTGCCATTTCCGAAAGTTTGGCAAAAGGTTTTTGGGGGAATGATTGGCAACTACATGCCTTGGGCAGCCCAGTCCATATTTACGACAATGGGGACTATGCCGTTGAAGCCGTGTATAAAGACTTTCCGAAAGCATCCTCGATTCAAAATGATTTTTACTACGGCTTTGAAAAGTTTTTGGGGGAAAATGATTGGATGTTGGAATGGGGCAATAATGGAATGCAAGGGGCTTATTTATTGAAAGAAGGGACAAACATTCCACAGTTGCAAAAAAAATTACAAGGCCTCTTCCAAGAGAATATTTCAGGGGATTTTAAGGAAGGAATCCTGCTCCAAAAATTTTCGGAGAATTACCTGTTTAACCAATTTGATGAAAAGGCCCAGGTATCCGGAGGGCGTATTGCCTATGTTCGAATTTTTACCCTTGCAGCCATTTTCCTTCTCGTGATATCTTGCATCAATTTTATTAACCTCTCAACCGCCTATGCGACCAAACGAGCAGCGGAAATAGGCTTGCGCAAAGTCATCGGGGCAAAGAAAAATAGTTTGGTCGGACAATTCTTTACGGAAACCACCTTGATTACCGCTCTATCCTTTGTTATTGGTCTATTGCTTACCGCTTTGCTTCTGCCCCTAATGAACGAACTGACCGGAAAACAGATTGTACTTGATTTGTCAAGTCCGCAACTCATACTAATAATCTGTGCCGTTTTGCTATTTACGACCCTTCTTTCCGGGGCATACCCTTCATTCATTATTTCATCATTTAAACCTGTTGAGGCATTGAAGGGCGGCCTTCGCGGAGAGCGTAAAAGTACGACCTCATTTAGAAAGGGATTGGTCGTATTACAATTCGCCCTTTCCATTTTATTGATAGTCTCTGCCTTGGTCATTCAAAATCAAGTAGACTATGTAAACAAAAAAGACTTAGGTATTGCCAAAGACCATATGGTTTCTATACATCAAGATGAAAACATAACCAAGAAATATAAGGTCTTGAAAAATGAACTTTTAGCATCTGAGGGTATTGTAGATGTAACCTTGGCTGGACCCTCACCCCTACAAACCCCAGCTTCCACGAGTGGGGTAAATTGGTCCGGTAAAACCCAAGATCAGGAAAATATTGAGTTTGCCCTTCTATGGACGGCCCATAACTTTCCAAAGGTTTTTGATATCCCTATTGAGTATGGTTCGTATTATAAGGAAGGTTCGCAGGATACCTTGAACATTGTCATCAACCAAAAAGCTGCCGAACTCATGCAACTTGGTAAGGATCCCATTGGAAAAAGTATTGAATTCTGGGGAGGTCAGCGTCAAATTATTGGTGTACTCAAAGATTTTCACAATCGTTCGCTCTATGAACCGATTCAGCCAACCGTATTTATTCTCGATCCCAATAACGCCGGAGAACTCTTTGTTAAACTTGATGGTACGAAAACAGCAGCGGGCCTTGCTTCCATACAACAGGCATTTGAGAACGTTTTGCCCGACCAACCGCTGCACTATGATTTTCTTGATGAGGAATATGCAGCCAATTACAGCGCTGAAATTTTAACAGGTAGGTTAGCAAGGTACTTCGCCATAATTTCAACGCTACTTTCTTGTTTGGGCTTGTTTGGGCTCGCCATATTTATGGCCAAACAGCGTACCAAGGAGATCGGTATTCGAAAAGTATTGGGCGCAAGCATAAACAACATCACCTTGCTCATTTCAAAAGACTTTTTGAAACTGGTTGTTCTAGCCATTTTCATTGCATCGCCCATAGCTTATTACTTTATGGTGCGCTGGCTGGAAGGTTTTGAATACAGAACCCATATTCCGCTTTGGGCGTTTGCCCTTGCAAGTACATTAATCATTACAGTGACCTTATTGACCATTGGATTTCAGGCTGTAAAATCCGCTATGGTCAATCCCGTAAAAAGTTTAAGAACAGAATAACATCAATCAAAATATCATGTTTAAAAATCACTTAAAAATCGCTTGGAGAAACCTTCTAAAAAACAAAGGGTATTCCCTTATCAATATTGGGGGATTAGCCCTAGGAATGGCCGTTACCTTAATCATCGGCCTTTGGATGTATGATGAACTATCACGTGATAGTTATTACAAAAACAAGGATAAAATTGCCCAGGTGTTCCAGTCACAGACCTTTAACGGAAATGTAGGAACCGGACCTGCCATCCCTTTGCCCTTGGAACCGGCACTTCGAGAGGGATATGGTGATAACTTCAAACATCTCATGATGGCTTCCTGGACCCAGAATAGCTACATCAAGTACCAGGAGAACAGCATTTCCAGAACTGGTAATTATATGCAGTCCATGGCTCCAGAACTGCTTAACCTGGAAATCCTGAAAGGGGAAAAAGATGGGCTGCGGGAAATTAATTCCATAATGTTCTCAGCGTCCACAGCAGATGCTTTGTTTGGCGCTGAGAATCCCATTGGGAAGGTGGTGAAAATTGGCAATCAATATGACCTAACGGTTTCGGCGGTTTATCAAGACATTCCTTTCAACAACAGCTTTAACGACACCGATTATATCATTCCTTGGGACCATTATGTAGCCAATAGGGAGTGGATTCAAAACTCCTTGGACAATTGGGGCAACAACTCTTTTCAGATGTTCGTACAGGTTGCTGATAATGTGAACATGCAAGTGGCTTCGGAAAAAATCAGGAATGTCAAAAAGGACCTCAACGAAGATACCGCTGAATTTAATCCACAACTATTCCTATTGCCCATGGAAGATTGGTATTTGCGCAACAATTTTGAACAGGGCAAACAAGTTGGGGGGCGTATAAAATACGTATGGTTGTTTGGAATTATCGGGGCCTTTGTCCTGCTATTGGCCTGCATCAACTTTATGAACCTAAGCACGGCCCGTTCAGAAAAGCGCGCGAAGGAAGTGGGCATCAGAAAGTCCATAGGATCACAGAAAGGGCAATTGATCAATCAATTTTTAAGTGAATCCTTTTTAGTGGTGGTCTTTGCTTTCGTAGTTGCTATCGTCATAGTGCTTCTGTCACTTAGTGGCTTTAATGAACTATCCCGAAAGGAAATCGCGTTTCCTTGGGCAAGCAGCTTTTTTTGGTTGATTTCCATAGGCTTCATTTTATTTACGGCCTTGTTGGCCGGCAGCTATCCTGCCCTTTATCTCTCTTCATTTAGACCGGTGGATGTTTTGAAGGGCACCTTTAAGGGCGGTAGGTATTCCAGCCTGCCCAGAAAGGTATTGGTCGTTCTTCAGTTTACCGTCTCTGTAGCCTTTATCATTGGTACGGTCATCGTGATGCAACAGATCAACCATGCAAAGAACAGACCCATTGGATATGACCGGGAAGGCCTCATCCAAATTCCCACCTGGTCCGTGGACTTTGAAGGTAAGACCGACCTTATGCGCGAACAATTTCTAAAGTCCGGTGCAGCAGTGGCCATGGCCACCTCAAGTAGTCCAACCACTCGAATTTGGTCCAATAGAAGTGGGTATACCTGGGAGGGAAAACCCGATGGGTTTCAAGAGGATTTTGCTTGGACCGAAGTCTCCCCTGAGTATGCCAGTACACTTAATCTCAAAGTGGTTCAAGGAAGGGATTTTTCAAGGGATATCGCCTCAGATTCATTGGGCATACTCATTAATGAAACGGCCGTAAAATATATGGGGGTGCAAAACCCCGTTGGTATGCTCATTCGTGATTCGGATGAAGAAGACCCTGGACCAACTATGAAAATCATTGGTGTAGTTCAGGATATGATTGCCCAATCCCCATATGAACCCGTTAAACAGGCTTGGTATGTTTATGATCGGTATGAAAACTTTAGCTATTACAATCTTCGATTGAACCCAAATCAAAGCGCCAGTCAAAACATTGCCATCATAGAGCGCGTTTTTAAAGAGAACTTTCCTGCGATTCCATTTGAATATGACTTTGTTGATGATGAATATGCAGAGAAGTTTGCTGCTGAACAACGGGTAGGAACACTGTCGGGAATCTTTACGGCGCTGGCCATTCTCATTAGCTGTCTGGGCCTTTTTGGTCTGACCTCTTTTGTAGCGGAGCAACGTACCAAGGAAATTGGGGTTCGAAAAGTACTGGGTGCCACGGTATTCAATGTCTGGAATATGCTTTCCAAGGACTTTTTAAAACTGGTGGTCATCTCTTGCTTTATTGCTGTGCCCATATCCTATTATGTGATGAACGGATGGCTACAGGAATACCCTTATCGTGTGATTTTAAAGTGGTGGATTTTTGCCTTGGCCATGTTGGGAGCCTTTGGCATTACCGTTTTAACGGTCAGTTTTCAGGCTATCAGAGCGGCCAAGCAGAATCCAGTCAAGAGCTTACGAACGGAATAAATCATTGCTCTTTTCGATGTAAATAAATTGTACAAACACTGTAAAAATTATTGACAATAATGCCTATGGTATCTGATTTAAAAATCTAAATACCAACTAATTATGATTTTGGCATGATAATCGTCTTTTGGTTGGTATTCTATCAATCAAATGAGTAGTCATGTTAAAAAATCACATAAAAATCGCTTGGAGGAATTTGCTCAGAGACAAAGGTTTTACCCTAATCAATGTTGGTGGATTGGCTTTGGGACTGGCCCTGACCGTTCTAATAGGCCTTTGGATCAACGATGAATTTTCGCACAATGACTATTTTCTCCAAAAGGATAGAATTGCCCAGGTTTATAGGAACGTGACCCAAAATGGGAACACCAGTACCAATGCGTTTATGCCAGCACCTTTGGAACACAGGTTTCGAGAGGATTTTGGCGACAACTTTGAACATGTGGTCATGTCCTCATGGAACATGCAGCAATACTTGGAGTATAACGGGAGCAAAATTGCGCGCAATGGCAACTTTATGCAATCTACTGCTCCACAGCTATTGAATCTTAACATTATAAAGGGAGAAAAAGATGGGCTGCGCGAAGTCAATTCCATCATGCTCAATGCCTCTTCGGCCAGTGCCCTTTTTGGCAATGAAAATCCGATTGGACGCGTAATCCGTGTGGACAATAGATATGATATGATGGTCACGGCCATATACGAGGACATTCCATTCAATACATCCTTTAATGAACTTACCTTTTTGATGCCTTGGAAACATTATGCCAGCAATAATAACTGGGTTAGGGACAGTTCTGATAATTGGGGCAGGAATTCCTTTAAGCTTTTTGTGCAAATAGCTGAAAATACCACCATGCAGGCGGTTACAACAGCCATCAAGGATGTTATCAAGGATGTGGACGAAGATTTTGAAGCGTTCAATCCGCAACTTTTTTTGTTGCCCATGAAGGATTGGCATCTGCGAAGCTATTTTGAACAAGGTCAACAGGTTGGTGGTCGCATTACCTATGTGTGGCTTTTTGGCATTATTGGGCTTTTTGTGCTGCTACTGGCTTGTATCAATTTTATGAACCTTAGTACTGCCCGTTCTGAAAAACGGGCTTTGGAAGTGGGTATTCGCAAGTCCATCGGTTCCCAACGTCCACAACTGATCCATCAGTTCTTGACAGAATCCTTTTTGGTGGTTGTATTGGCCTTTGCAGTGGCCATAATCATCGTGAACCTATCACTGGACAGTTTTAACCAACTTGCCCATAAGGAAATGGTGTTTCCATGGAGTGAATTCCAATTCTGGTCCACTACCCTAGCATTTATTGTGTTCACATGTCTCTTGGCAGGCAGTTATCCAGCGCTGTACCTATCCTCCTTCAATCCGATCAGTGTATTGAAAGGGACTTTTAGGGCAAGCAAGTATGCCAGTGTACCACGCAAAGCATTGGTGGTTATTCAATTTACCGTTTCCGTAGCTTTTATTATTGGCACCTTGGTGGTAAAACAACAGATTGATCATGCCCAAAACCGTCCCATGGGATATAACAACGAAGGACTCATACAAATACCTGCATTTGACCCCGAATTTGCTGGAAAAGCTGACTTGATACGTGAGGAGTTCGTTAACTCAGGTGCCGTGACCTCTATGGCCTTCTCCAGTGGGCCCGTTACCGATGTTTGGGCCGTTCAAAACGGTTTTGATTGGGAAGGAAAGCCTGAAGGCTTTCAGGAGAGTTTAGCTTGGACCGCGGTATCGCACGAATATGGGAAAACCCTAGGGCTGAAGTTGGTCAATGGCCGTGACTTTTCCAGAAATAGGGCATCGGATTCCTTGGGAGTGCTTATCAATGAAACCGCGGTAAAGTACATGGGATTGAAAAATCCAATAGGCAAATTGTTAAGGAGCAGTGCTATAGATAATCAAGGGCCTCCACTAAAAATCATTGGCGTTGTTCAGGATGTGGTTGCCCAATCGCCGTATGAACCTGTACTACCCAGCATTTATTTTTATAATCGCTATGGCATTGTCAATTATTACTACCTAAGATTAAATCCCAACCTTAGCGCAAGTGAAAGCCTTGCCTCCGTTGAACGGGTGTTCAACAGGCATTTCCCTGCAATTCCCTTTCAATATGATTTTGTCGATCAAGAATATGCAAAAAAGTTTACGGCAGAACTGCGCATAGCCACCCTATCAAGCATCTTTACGGCATTGGCCATTTTGATCAGTTGCCTTGGATTGTTCGGATTGACCTCCTTTGTGGCAGAACAGCGCACCAAGGAAATTGGTGTCAGAAAAGTACTTGGGGCTACCGTGTTCAATGTTTTGAACATGCTCTCCAAAGACTTTTTAAAGCTGGTCATCGTCTCCTGTTTTATCGCTATACCCATTGCCTATTATGTAATGAACGGCTGGTTACAGGAATATTCGTACCGTATCGCCCTTAAATGGTGGATTTTCGCCTTGGCCATGCTCGGAGCCATAGGTATCACTGTATTGACGGTAAGCTTTCAGGCCATACGCGCCGCAAAGCAAAACCCAATAAAGAGTTTACGGACCGAGTAGGGCAATTTTTTCTAGCGGACAGGGGCATCTCCCCTTATTAATAAGGGTTTTATTTAATAGTGAATCCTTGTATAAATACTGGACAGTTTTGTCAAAATATTTGACAGATTTATTCTAGTATGTGTTTATAAAAATCTGTTTTTCAATGATTTATGTTATGGCATGAATATCGATTCGCTTAGTTATCATCAATAACGAACAACCGCCATGTTTAAAAACTATTTAAAAATTGCTTGGAGATCGCTTCTCAATCAAAAAGGACATTCCTTTTTAAATATTATGGGGTTGACAATAGGCATGGCGGCAGCTCTGCTTATAGGTCTTTGGGTTTATGGAGAGCTCTCCTTCAATACAAAATTCAGGAACTATGATTCTATAGTGCAGGTAATGCAGGACCAAACATTTGGTCAAGAGGTAAGTACCGGAGTGTTTCAACCTATGCAACTGGCTCCGGCTCTAAGAGATAGTTATGGGGATTATTTTGAGCATGTGGTTACCGCTTCATTTACTAATGATGAACAATTATCGGCAGCCAATCATAAAGTATCCTTACCAGGAAATTATATGGAACCCGGAATTGCAGAAATGCTATCCCTAAAGATGATTAAAGGTACCAGGGATGCACTGCAGCACCCTACTTCAATGCTTATATCGAAATCTACTGCAACAGCGCTGTTCAGAGATACCGATCCCATGGGCCAAAACGTAAAAATAGGTACCGGTATGCAGGCGCAAGTAGCTGGAATTTATGAAGATTTGCCTCAAAACAGTTCTTTCTCAAATCTTGGGTTTATCGTGCCATGGGAGCTGCTCAACAAGACGGCAAATTTTGAAGAACGCCTCGGATGGGGAAACAATTGGTTTCAGGTTTACGCACAAATGAAAGATGGTGCAGACTGGGCAACCGTCTCTGAACTGATTAAAGATGTAAAATATAACAACATAAAAGATGGTGCCAGCCCGATTAAGAACAAACCTGTCATACATCTGCACCCTATGGGCAAATGGCATTTGTACTCAAAATTTGAGAATGGCTTTAATACTGGGGGAGCCATTGAACGAGTTTGGTTGTTTGGCATCATAGGTCTTTTTATTTTGTTGCTGGCTTGTATCAACTTTATGAATCTGACCACTGCCAAGTCAGTAAAAAGAGCAAAGGAAGTAGGGATACGAAAAACCATAGGATCCATAAAAAATCAGTTAATCACACAATTTCTGCTGGAATCGTTTTTGGCAGTTATTTTCGCCTTTGTAACTGCCTTTATTATAGTACTACTTGTAAAGCCGTATTTCAATGACCTTACTGGTAAAACGATGGATATTCCTTGGGATAATTCCGTCTTTTGGATAGTATCCCTATTGTTTGTTTTGTTTACGGCTGTTGTTTCCGGTAGTTATCCTGCTTTTTACCTTTCTTCCTATCATCCGGTCAAGGTGTTAAAAGGCACTTTTCATAGTGGTCAAGGCGCTGCGCGTTTAAGAAAGGGCTTGGTCGTTTTCCAGTTTGCCATTTCTGTGCTACTAATCATAGGAACCATAACTATTTTCAGACAGCTGGAATACGTCAAAAATAGACCGGTGGGCTATGATAGGGAACAATTACTATACGTTCCCATCAACACATCGGAAGTCATTGCCCGTTTTGATACATTGAGGGATGAATTGTTGGGTTCAAACGATATCAAAGAAGTAGCTGCCTCGGATGTATTGATAACCGGAACTTTTACAACAAACAGTGGTTTTAGCTGGAAGGGAAAAGATCCCAACATGAGCGAGGAGTTCAATACCTTGAGAGCCACCTATGGCTATGGGGAAATGGTAGATTGGGAACTAAAGGAGGGCAGAAACTTTTCCCGCGAGTTTAAAAGTGATTCCCTCGCCTTTATTGTAAATGAGACAGCAGTGGACTATATGGGACTTAATAATCCTATAGGGGAAATGGTGCAATGGGGCAATAATGGAAGCTACAAGATTGTAGGGGTCATAAAAGACATGGTGACACAATCCCCCTATGACCAAGTGCGCCCTATGTTATTTATAATGCACTATGGCCGGTTCCTAAACTTTGTAAATATTAAAATACGCAAAGGCGGAAATATCCGCGAAGCATTGGCCCATATAAAATCCATATTCAACAAGTACGACTCTGAAAGCCTGTTCACCTATAATTTCCTGGATGAGGAATATGAAAGACATTTTATCAGTGAAGAACGAACCGGAAAACTGGCCAGTTTTTTTGCGTTCTTGGCCATTTTCATTAGCTGTCTTGGCATTTTTGGACTCGCATCTTTTGTGGCCGAGCAACGTACCAAAGAGATAGGGGTCCGAAAGGTATTGGGAGCATCGGTATATAGCCTTTGGCATCTATTGTCAAAAGACTTTGTGGTATTGGTGCTGATTTCTTGTGCTGTCGCCGTTCCCATTGGCTACTACTATATGTTGGGATGGATAGAACAATATGCCTATCGAACAGAAATAAGTTGGTGGATTTTTGCAGTGTCCATATTGATTACATTGGCAATCAC
Organism: Bacteroidota bacterium; assembly: GCA_039184365.1. Taxonomy (GTDB): domain Bacteria; phylum Bacteroidota; class Bacteroidia; order Flavobacteriales; family Flavobacteriaceae; genus Croceivirga. The sequence continues at coordinate 15,798 of JBCDBE010000021.1, forward strand.
ACTGTTGACCGTGAGCGTTCAAGCCTTTAAAGCGGCGGTGGTAAACCCCGTTAAAAGCTTGCGTATGGAGTAATCCAGACATTAGATGTTGGGTAGGCCATGAAGACATTATCCAGATTATCGGGCGCAGTCAAAGTATGAGGGAGATTTTGGGGGTGCAATAAAAATGCGAAGTAGGAAATTGGAAATACGAAGTATATCACTTGAAACCACATCTACTGGACTATCCCCCTGGGCACAGTCGAGGTTGGTCAAGGTGCCATACATCTACAAAAAACGAAATCATGACACGCAACTATTTAAAAATCGCCTGGCGGAACCTTAAAAAGAACAAAGGCCTCTTCGCCATCAATGTAATTGGACTGTCATTGGGCATCGCCTCCTGTTTGCTCATTGCCCTTTTTGTGTTGGACGAACTCTCATACGACCGCTTCAACGAAAAGTCAGATCAAATTGTACGGGTAACCCTTAATGCCAAGATTGGGGACGAAATCATCAATGAGGCTGGAATAATGCCCCCAGTTGGGAAGACCTTGGTGGCCGAACTTCCCGAGGTCCTGGATGCCACACGTATCGTAAGCATCAACGACCGCACCAAAGTGGTTTACCAAGGGCATAGTATCCGAAAGGGAAAACTGGCCTTTGCTGATTCCAGCATCTTCAAAATGTTCTCCTTGCCCTTCCTGAAGGGAGATTCCGATACGGCCCTAAATCGTCCCAATACCGTAGTCCTTACCCAAGAACAGGCAACGGCCTATTTTGGCAATGACGATCCCTTAGACAAGACGATAGACATTCAAGAGATTGGCCTCCACGGGGTAGATGGTTACAAAGATCTTAGCGGACTATATACGGTGACAGGTATTATTGAAAAAATTCCTGAAAATTCGCATTTTCATTTTGATTTGATTGCCTCTATGGCCGGGAATCCAGAAGCTGATGCCCAAAGTTGGCTCAGTGGCAGTTACCATACCTATCTATTATTGGCCGAAGCAAGCCCCATAGCTGGAGTGCAGACCAAACTGCCCCGGATTACAGAAAAATATTTGGCCAGCCAATTGGAAGCGGGTATGGGGATAACCTACCAACAGTTCCTGGAAAACGGCAACAAGGTGGGACTTTTTATACAGCCTTTGACCCAGATACACCTGTATTCCAATCTTAAGGGCGAGTTGGAGGCTGGAGGTTCCATTACTACGGTGTACATCTTTGCCGCCATTGCCCTTTTTATGCTCTTTATAGCCTGCATCAACTTTATGAACCTGTCCACGGCGGGTGCCTCCAAAAGGGCCAAGGAAATAGGCATGCGAAAGGTATTGGGCTCGGAAAAGGGAAAATTGATCTTTCAGTTTTTAACGGAGTCGTTCATAGCTACCTTGTTTGCTGTTGCCTTTGGGGTGTTGCTATTCTACCTGGCCCTACCCTATTTTAACCAACTGGCCGATAAATCATTTGTGTTTGCCCAAGTGATGACCCCCCAATTTGTGATGGCATTGGTAGGTCTGGTCGTGATCGTAGGTATAATGGCAGGTGGTTATCCAGCTTTTCATATGTCAGGTTTTAAGCCACTAAATGCCTTACGGAACCGCTTTACTTCTGATGGCAGTAAAAGTATCCGTAGTGGATTGGTGGTGTTTCAATTTGCAATATCGGCCTGTCTCATTATCGCCACTCTGGTGGTCACCCAACAAATGCACTACATACAAAATAAGGATGTGGGCTATGACCGGGAAGGGCTAATCGTTATCCGGGAAGCCGGACTGTTGGGCAACCATATTCAGGCTTTTAAAGAAAAATTAAAAAAAGATCCGAAGATATTGAACATCAGCACATCGGGCTATCTTCCTGCAGGACCTACCTTCAATTCCATGACCATGATATCCTCTAAAAAAGAAGGGGGCCAAAAACTGCGGATACGTAGCTATGGTATTGATGAGGCCTATATACCCACTATGGGGATGGAACTGACCAAAGGGCGTAATTTTTCCAGGGAATTCGGGAATGAAGTTGATAACATCATAATCAATGAAGCCGCCATAAAAACTTTTGGCCTTAAGGGGAATCCCATAGGGCAAAGCCTAATGGAAACCACGAACCATCAGGGAAGGACAAAAAAGCTGTGGGTAATAGGGGTGATCAAAGATTTTCATGCTCGGTCGCTGCACGAGCGTATAGAGCCCCTAATGATGCGGTACAATCCCCTTGGCGGACTTATTGTTCGGGCCAAGGTATCGGACATGTCAGGTATTGTAACCCATATGGAGGAGGTTTGGGATGGTTTTGGCTCTGGGGAAGCCTTTAACTATGCCTATTTGGATGAGCTTTATAATGAGACCTACCTTAAAGAGGCCCATATGAATGCTATCTTGAGCATTTTTGCCATCCAGACCATATTCGTTGCCTGTTTGGGTCTGTTCGGGTTGGTGACTTTTACCGCCCAGCAACGCTTTAAGGAAATCGGGATACGAAAAGTGCTGGGATCTTCTGCTTCAAATATAGTAACCCTTTTGGCCAAGGATTTTTTGAAGCTGGTAGGGATTTCCATGCTCATTGCTTTTCCCGTAGGATATTATCTCATGGACCGATGGCTTCAAGACTTTGCCTACAGAATCGATATGGATTGGTGGGTATTTGCCCTGGCCGCTCTAATTACTGTTTTAATCGCTTTCGTAACCTTGGGCTTTAGGAGTTTCAAAGCGGCCTTGGCCAATCCAGTGGAAAGTTTACGGACGGAGTGAATTAAAACCATCATTATAATACCTACTGAATTAGGTTTCAGTACCAAAAAAGACAACTATGTTCAAAAACTATCTAAAAATCGCCTGGCGTAACCTTAAAACCAATCGGTTGTTTACAGCCATTAATGTCATTGGTCTCTCCATTGGATTGACCATCACAATATTGTTGTTCCTTTTTATTTCCAATGAACTTAGCTTCAATACCATGTTCCCTAAAAAAGACCGGATTTACAGGGTGCTGACAAAAACCAGTGGTGAATTTAACAATGAATCTTGGGCAACTGCAGCTCCAATCATGGCCTCGGCATTAAAGGAGAATGTAACCAATGTTGAAACGGCTGCCAGATTGTACAAACACAATTTTGGGAAGACAGCTTCCATTCGTGCGAATGACCAAAATTACACCGAAGACCTCTTTTTTTGGGTAGACAAGGAATTGTTGGACATCTTCGATATCCAGATGGTCAAGGGAAAAGCGGAGGAGGCACTCAATGCACCCAATACGGTAATCCTTTCGGAATCCGCTGCACAAAAGTATTTTAACACACTTGACCCGATCGGCAAAACCCTCAAGGTGGACGGTCGAATACAGCTGCAGGTCACTGGGGTTTACAAGGACTTTCCCAACAATACTACTTTGGATGCCCATATTATGGCGTCAAGTAATGGTTCTTGGTTCTACGATAGACAATCTTGGGGGAATGTAAGTTTTGAAACCTATTGCCTGCTTAAAAAAAATGCGGCACTAGAGCCGACCATTGCCCAGATGGGAAAGATGTTGGACGATAACGTTCCCAAAGAGCAGCAATGGTACAGTTTGTCGTTGCAACCTTTGGAGAAGGTACATCTTTATTCCGCTTCCTATCAGAATTCATATGCCTCGTATATCGGCAACATCAACGAAGTACGAAACCTGGGTTATTTGGCCATGCTTGTCCTATTGATTGCGTGTATTAATTATATGAACCTTACCACTGCACGGTCACAGAAACGTTCAAAAGAGGTAGGCATAAGCAAAACCTTAGGCGCATTATCAAATTCGCTGGCTGCACGATTTTACAGCGAAACCGCATTGATAACCAGTATAGCAATCCTTCTTGCCATTGTTCTTACCGTTGTTCTACTTCCCGTTTTTAATTCAATAACGAACCAAAAATTGACCCTATCCCTTTTAGCCAGTGGCAATTTCGTTTGGGCCATATTGGGCATTTGGTTGTTGACCACATTGGTTTCAGGGTTGTATCCTTCACTATACCTGTCAAAATTCTTGCCCAGGGAAGTCCTATCCCCTTCATTAAAACAAGGGAAAGGGAATGTACTGTTTCGAAAAGGGTTGGTCATATTTCAATTCGCAGCTTCTGCAGCCCTAATAGTGGGGGTTTTGGTGATTTACCAACAGACCAAGTACATTCAAAATAAGGATTTGGGGTTCTCTCCTGAAAATGTACTCGCTATTTCAACTAGGGGTATTCGCGGAACTGAAAACACCAATGCTTTGGTACAAGAACTGCAAGCCAATGCCAATGTAAAATCAATCTCCTTTGCCCAAGGATATCCTGGTATGGATGTCAGCGGCTATGTATTGCAAAAGGACGGGTCCAATGAAGAACAGGGCATGGGCATTCAAGCCAATACTGCAGATGCCAATATCATGGATGTATTACAATTAGATCTTTTGGCTGGAGAGGGACTTCCCAAATTCAAAAATGAAACCGACACTATTGTGGATGTCATTTTGAACAAAAAAGCTATTGACTATTTGGGGTATTCCCCATCAGAGGCCATAGGAAAGGATGTTGCCATGTTCTATGGTGCAACGAGCAAAATTAGGGGAGTTGTCAACGACTTTAATTTCACCTCCCTGCACCAACCTATAGGTGCATACGCCTTTCATAATCATACCAATGATGGTAAAAACTATGTTTTGGTCAGAATAGGTTCCCAAAATTTGACGAATACATTAGCTCGGCTAAAAAGCTCCTTTTTGAAAGTAGCACCAGATCTAGATTTCAACTATTCATTCTTGGATCAAAATTTAGAGCAATTGTACCGCCGTGAACAAAGAACTGCCAGGGTAAGTGTAATGTTCAGTCTGTTGGCCATCATTATCGCTTGCTTGGGATTATTTGGCCTGGCAGCCTTTACGGCGGAACAACGAAAGAAGGAAATTGGTATACGCAAAGTTTTGGGCGCCAGTGTTATGTCAATAACCCAATTGTTATCCAAAGACTTTTTAAAATTGGTTATGGTGTCTTTGTTTATAGCCTTCCCTTTGGCCTTTTGGGCCATGTCAAGATGGCTGGAAGGCTTTGCCTATAAAATCAATGTCGGATGGGAAGTTTTTGCCATTTCCGGCGTTACGGCCATATTCATCGCTTTGTTCACCATTAGCTTTCAAGCCATCGCTGCGGCCATCGCCAACCCTGTCAAAAGCTTGCGAACAGAATAAAAGCTTTATCACAGATGTGTAAACAAATTAAGCACGGACTGTCAAAATATTTTACACATGAAGTATGCCGATATGTTATATGTATCTGCATATCAAATATTTAAATATTTGGCATAGAAATCGATTCCCTTAATTGGTATCTCATAAAACGCAGGGTGTCATGTTTAAAAATCAGCTAAAAATTGCCTGGAGGGGCTTTTTGAAAAGAAAGGTGTTTTCCCTCATCAACATCCTAGGGCTTTCCATTGGTTTTGGAAGTGCTATTTTAATCTATTTGTTTTTAAGCTATCATCTTTCCTTTGATAATTTCCATCCCAACCAAGATCGTATCTACAGAATGGCTACGGAAGAACTCATGGATGACATTGAATATTCCGCCAGTGTGCCCCCAGCTTTTGCCAAGGTATTTCGTGAAGACTACGGCTATGCCGAAAGCGTTGCCAAGATTGTAGATCGGGAAGGTTTGGTCCTCAATGTCAACCAAAATGACAGGGTCAACAAATACAAAAAAAATGTACTGTTCGCCGAGGAAGACTTTTTCAAAATCTTCAATTTCCCCTTGATGAATGGTGGCAATGACATTTCACTGTCAGAGCCCAATACGGCGGTAATCACGGAAAGAGAGGCCCTTGAACTTTTTGGAAGCATTGATGTAGTGGGCAAAACGTTCACCATGGAACACAATGAAACGATCCAAATTACAGGTATTTTAAAAAACATCCCCAGTAATTCTTTCATGGATTACGAAATCTTTGTTTCCTTTGAGAACCTTGAACCGTATTCTGGGTTTGCCTACGGTGAAAATTGGGGAGGTATTACCACAAATCTACAATGCTTTGCACTTTTAAAGCCCAATCAAGACATCGCCAGTATTGAAACTGCTCTTCTGGAACTACCTAAAGAGCATAGGGCAAATAGCAAGAACACCCATGTATACAAACTTCAGCCATTATCTGAAATCCACTTAAATTATGAGTATGGGGGACTAAATCCTGCCTTTTTGATCGTGTTTGGCATTATCGGTATATTCTTAATTGTCATTGCCTGTATCAATTTCATCAACATTTCTACTGCCCAGGCCTTTTATCGATCTAAAGAAATTGGTATTCGCAAAGTATTGGGCAGTTTTAAAAGACAACTTTTTTGGCAGTTTTTAAGTGAGACCTTCCTCATAAGTCTCTTTGCCGTAGTATTGGGTATTCTTATGGCCCTACTCTTCTTACCGGCCTTTAATGGCTTGTTTGAAATCCAATTGGTTCCAAAAAGTCTTATTAGCGTTCGATTTATTGGTTTCATAGTGTTACTGTTGTTGTTTGTTTCCATTTTGTCTGGAAGTTATCCGGGAATATTGTTATCACGAATAGTCCCCATTTTGGCCATAAAGGGAAAATTGGATCATAACGATACGGGTGGTACTGCTACAAGAAAGGTATTGGTGGTTGTGCAGTTTGTTATTTCCATATCGCTTATCGTTGCTACCTTGGTGATTTCAAGCCAGATTGAATATGCAACTAAAACCGATCTAGGTTTTGATAAAGAGTCCTTAGTGATGCTCGAAGTTCCCGAAATAATGGATTCCCCCCAGTTTTATGAGCTTAAGGAACGATTGAAAAGAGTTGTGGGTGTTCAACAGGTCTCAGGTTGTTTAACCAGCCCAGGGGCAGGTAACACTTTTTGGGATACAACCGTTAAGTATAATAATAGGCCTGAACGAGAAGATTTCAGTATCTCTATAAAAGTGGGGGATGAAGATTATTTAAATACGTTCAGCATTCCTTTGGTTAAGGGACGTAATTTCTTTAAAAACGACTCCATAACTGAAATGCTGGTCAACGAAAAATTTGCGGAAAAGTTGGGCATATCCTCTTTAGAGGAATTATTGGGGAAAACACTGGCTGTTAACGGAGAGCGAGTTGAAGCCAAGATTGTCGGTGTTATTAAAGATTTTCATGATAGCAGCTTTACCAATGAAATAAAACCTGTCTTTGTTGCCCCTGCGGTACGATGGTACAATGAACTGGGTGTCAAAATCAACCATCTGAATACAAAAGCTACTCTGGACCAACTGGAAAAAGAATGGTCACAGACATTTTCCAACCACATTTTTGACTACCGCTTTTTAGACGAACGCGTTGCTGATCAATACGAAACTGAACAGAGGTATTTGTCCCTTTCCAAAGTATTTTCAGGCCTAGCTATTTTTGTGGGCTGTATGGGGTTGTACGGTCTCATACTTTTCTTTGTGGGGCAGCGAAAAAAGGAGGTAGGCATTAGAAAAGTTCTTGGCAGTAATATTACCCATATTCTGACCCTGTTTTCAATGGACTTTTTAAAATTGATCCTTATCGCAGGTTCGATAGCCGTTCCCATTGCCTGGTATATTATGGATGCTTGGCTACAGGGCTACACCTATAGAATCCAAATGCATTGGTGGTATTTCGCCATTGCCATATTGGTCGTATTACTACTAACAATGATTACCATTAGCTACCAAACCATAAGGGTCGCCATTCAAAATCCCGTAAAAAGCTTACGTACTGAATAACCCCCATCAATATAAAACGAATAGTCATGCTAAAAAATCAATTAAAAATCGCCTGGAGGAGCATTAAGAAACAACCGTTTTTAAACGCACTGAACACTTTGGGGTTGGCAATAGGCATTGCCGGAACATTACTGATAGCCCTATATATTCACGATGAGTTGAGCTATGACCATATGTTCGCGGATGCTGACCGTATTCATAGGGTGAATGCTGACATGAAGTTTGGTGGACCGGACAGGGAACTATCCCAAGTTTCTGCTCCCATGGCCGCCGCCCTTTTAAACGATATCCCTCAAGTGGAGGAGGTGCTGCGTTTTCGTCCGTGGGGAACCTCTTCTTTTAACACGATTGATTCGAAAGAACTGGTCCTTGAGGAAAGAACCGCATTTGCCGACACCACCCTGATTTCCATGTTAGGGCTGAACATGATCTATGGCAATCCAAACAAGGCTTTGGAACAACCTAACTCACTGATACTTACCAAAACCGCAGCAGAAAAGCACTTTGAGCTCCCCAACGCCATTGGACAAAAATTGATCCTGAATGAAGGTGACACCTATACCGTTACTGGAATTGTAGAAGACCTACCACAAAATTCATTTTTGGCGAATTATTCGGTTTTCATGTCAATGATGGGATATGAGGATGCCTTTGGAAACGAATGGGGAAATCACAATTACAACACTTATTTAAAACTAAAACCGAATACGACACCTAAAGATATAGCACAACCCTTGCAGGGCATGGTTGAAGACTATTTGATCCCCTATGCACAACAGTTCTTTCCAGGCATTACCTTAGAACAGTTTGAAGCTTCGGGCAACTATATGTATTATTCCACCATTCCCTTGTTGGACATTCATTTGCATTCCAGCCGTGAAACCGACATGAGCAGAAACGGGGACATCAACAATATTTATATCCTTTCCTTTATTGCCGTATTCCTTATACTCTTGGCCAGTATCAATTTTATGAATTTATCGACAGCGCACTCTTTAAAAAGGGCTAAAGAGGTGGGAATCCGAAAGACTTTGGGATCTAACCGAAAAAGTTTGATACGACAATTTCTAACAGAATCTGGCCTAATTACCATGGGGTCATTGGTCATTGGAATAGTGTTGACCCTTGCTGCACTTCCATCATTCAATGCCTTGGCAAATAAGTCCATTGCCTTCCCTTTTGCCAATCCAACCTTTTGGGTTGTCATGTTATTGGCCACACTTCTATTGGCCTTGATGTCCGGAGGTTACCCCGCATTTTTTATGTCGCGCTTCATGCCCTCAAGGGTTCTTAAGGGAAGTGGAGAGACAAGTGTAGGTGGTTCCAAGCTTAGGAGCGCTCTGGTAATATTTCAATTTGCTATTTCAGTTTTTCTAATAGTGGGCACCTTGGTGGTCGCAAAACAATTGAATTACATTCAAAACAAAGATTTGGGTTACAACAAAGATCAGGTGCTTTTGATAAGCAACACCAATCGTTTGGGTGAGGGAGTCCAAACCCTCAAAGAAGAAGTCAAGCAATTGGCGCAGGTCTCCAACGCCACGTTGAGTGGATACCTCCCTACACCATCATTCAGAACTGATTCTTCCTATTTCTTGGAAGGAAAAATGAATCAAGAGTCAGCCGTGAACATGCAGGGGTGGCCGGTTGACTACGATTATATAAACACCTTGGGATTAACGCTGTTAACTGGCCGAGAATTTGATAAAAACATAACAACGGACTCCACTGCAATTATGGTAAATGAAGCCGCTGCATCCGTAATGGGTTTTACCCCTGAAGAAGTGTTGGGAAAACGAATTTCCAGAGGTGTGAACGAAAATGACCTCAGCTTTTTTACCGTGATAGGCGTTGTCAAGGATTTTCATTTTGAAAGTATGCGAAACGTGGTAAGGCCTTTGTCATTACAAATTGGAAACAGCAATGCCAATATGATTGTAAAATTAAGGCAAGGGGCATTCCAAAATACCATTGAACAGATCCATGAGATTTGGAATACCCTTTCCCCAGGAGTTGCATTTGATTATCGTTTCATGGACGACTCCTTTAATGAGGTCTATCAAAATGAGCAGCGCTTGGGCAAAATATTCATCATATTTACGGCTTTGTCCATATTCATAGCATGTCTGGGCCTATTTGGTTTAGCGGCATTCAATGCCCAAAAAAGAATAAAGGAAATAGGGGTAAGAAAGGTTTTGGGGGCCTCAGTTTCCCAAATCACCTACCGCCTGTCTTTTGACTTTTTAAAATTGGTCGGGATTTCAATTCTAATTGCCCTGCCCGTTGGATGGTTTGCGATGGACCGATGGCTTCAGGATTTTACGTATAGAATTGATATTGGCCTTGGAACGTTTTTAATCGCGGCTATACTAGCCATAGTGATTGCACTTTTGACCGTTAGTTACCAGAGTATCAAAGCCGCCATTGTCAACCCGGTAAAAAGCTTGCGAACGGAATAAATAACCAAACCGTTTTGTAAATAAATTATACAAATACTGTCAAAATATTTTACGGAAAACAGGAAGGTTAAATTTTATTTATTTGATTGTCAATAAGTTAAATTATGGCATGGTTATCGTTTTTAAGATGATGTCAATCAACGGAACGCTTCATCATGCTAAAGAACCATTTAAAGACCATTCTGAGGAGGGCCATAAGAAATCGTCTTAATACCACGATCAACCTTTTTGGTCTTTCGGTATCCCTAGCATGTTGTATCCTCATTTTACTGTTTGTCAACGATCAGTTTGGGTACGACCAATTTCATAAAGACGCAGATGGAATATATCGGGTCAACACCCAGGAGACCGAAGAGGGCGTAACCCGAAGTTTTGCAAGTTCTTCCTTGTCATTCCCGACCTTATTGGATTCCCATCTCCCTGCCGTAAAGGAAACCGTTCGCATGTTACCTCAAAGTGTAAGTGTGGGGTATCCCGAAAAGGACAAGGTTTTTCAAGAACCACGGTTTTTTTATGTAGACCCCAACTTCTTGGAAATGTTCTCCTTTCCATTACTCCAGGGCAATCGGGAAACAGCCTTGGACAATCCGAACAGTATTTTGATAACACGGTCCATGGCCAAAAAATACTTTGGTTCGGAAAACCCGGTTGGGAAAGTACTTCACATCGAAAAAGAGCACGTATTTACCGTTTCCGGAATACTACAAGATGCCCCATCCCAATCCAGCATACAATTTGACTTTCTTGTTCCCATGAAGGCTGCCGAAACCATTTGGGGGCCATGGGTAGGTGACCCAACCAAAACGTGGTACTATCCTCCAGTATACAGTTTTGCAAAACTAAATTCAAATCGTGATGAAAAGGGACTAACTGAGGCACTTCGTAAAATTGAAGGGGAACATCTACCACAATATATTGCCGAATCCCGTTCGCATTCCTTGGAGGAGTTGCGAGATATTCACTTTTCAAATCTGGAAAATGAACTGCACCCCACCATAAATAAAAACGTGCTCTACTTATTTGTTGCCATAGGTATCATCATCATGTTCATTGCTGCATTTAACTTTATCAATCTTTTTCTTGCCAAAATTGTCTTGCACTTAAAGTCGGTCGGCATCCAAAAAGTAATGGGAGCCAATAATCGAAACGTATGGCGCCAGTTATTGACCGAAAGCCTCTTGTACCTTTTTCTGTCTTTGATATTGGCAATGGTTTGGGCTACTGTTTTTCTACCCGTCTTCAATGCGCGAATGGAAACCGAAATCAATCTTTGGACGGTTTTTGATAACGGCGTAATTCTTTACCTCCTTGCACTACTACTGTTGATTAGTATGGCCATTTCCGTTGTCCCGCTCATATTCATCTCTCGATTTAAACCCATTGCCTTTTTAAAAGGAAAGGGGGGTACTATGTTTGCCAAGAACAAAACATCATCCACCCAATCCGTATTGGTGGTCCTGCAATTCATCGTTGCCGTTACCCTCATTATTTCAACGGTAATCGTACAATCACAAATGTATTATGTCAAGACCAAGAATTTGGGCATTCAAAAAACCCAGACCCTTGTGGTACCCGTGTACGACGAATCCATCCAAAATAGATTCGAATCGGTAAAAGCCCAGCTTACACGAATAAATGGGGTGAAAGAGGTATCCGCCCTATCAAATTTCCCCTGGGAAAAAGGGTTTTATGATTTTGAAACCTCAATAGAAAATAATGGTATCGAGGTAAAGGCCAATACAAAGGCGCTTTTGGTGGACAGCAATATCATCCCCGCCTTGGGAATGACCATAATTGAAGGAAGAGGTTTCTCAGCCACGCATGGAACGGACTCTACAATGGCATTCATAATGAATGAAACAGCAGCTGAGAAATTTGGGGTTCAAAACCTACAGGATGTAAAATTGACCATGCAAAGCATTACTTCTTCAGAACCAAAAGAAGGGAATCTTATTGGTATTGTAAAGGATTTTCACCTGCAATCCTTACATGAAAAAATTGAACCTTTAATTCTTACCATATCACCAAAAAGTTATTTCATCGATAATATCATCATACAATTATCCAGTAACGATATTCCATTGGTTATTAAAGAGGTTGAAGCACAATTGAAGGTATTTACCCCAAACAGACCCTTTGATTATTTTTTTCTGGACGGTGCCTTTGAAACGTTGTACAAAAGGGAATTACTTATTGGATCTCTCTTTAACTATTTTTCAATCATCGCCATTGTCATTGCTTGTTTGGGTCTGCTCGGTATGGTTGCTTTTACTACCTCGCAGCGGCTAAAGGAGATTGGGATACGAAAGGTTCTGGGATCATCCATTATGGACATCGTGAATTTACTGACCATGAGTTTTATCAAACTAATTTTAGTTGCCATTGCCATTGCCGTACCCTTGGGGTGGTTTCTTATGAATAAGTGGTTGGAGGGTTTTGCCTACAAGATCACCATTGGTTGGTGGGTCTATGCCCTTTCAGGTTTTGTCACCCTGTTTATTGCCCTACTTGCCGTGGGATGGCAAAGCTTTAAGGCAGCCACCACCAATCCCGTGGAGGTCATACGAAATGAGTAATCAAAAAACAAACCATCATGTTAAAGAACAACATCAAAATCGCCTGGAGGAGCCTTAAAAAACAACCTTTCTTTACGGTTCTCAATACGTTTGGGCTGGCCATAGGTATGGCCGGGGCTTTACTTATCAGCCTTTTCGTCCATGACGAACTGAGCTTTGACAAAATGTTTGCGGATGCAAATCGTATCTACCGCATTAACGCCGATGTAAAATTTGGTGGCTTACCGGAACAACTAGGGGAATCACCAGAACCTATGGCCGAAACCTTAATGCGGGATTACCCTCAGGTAGAATTGGCGACTCGGCTTGTGAATCAGGGCAGTTTACTGCTCAGAAAAGAAGCTGTTACAGCCAATGTAAAAGAGGAACAGACCGCTTTTGCTGATTCCACTTTTTTTAAAATGTTCGGTATTCCACTTCTGGATGGCGATTTGAAGACAGCACTAAAGGAACCCAATACCCTTGTTCTCACAAGAACGGCCGCTGAAAAACACTTTGGCATCACTAATGCCGTTGGCCGGAACATGGTGGTCAACAATGACCAAACCTTTACCGTAACTGGAGTCATTGAGGACATGCCCAAAAATTCGTTGCTACGGGACCATTCCGTTTTTATTGCCATGCCCAGTTATCAATTTGCCCAAGTGGGCCATTGGGGCAGTCACGTCTACTACACTTTTGTAAAAATGGTCCCCAATGCGGACATGATTGCCTTTCAAGAAGGGCTGGATTCGCTAATTGGCCGGTATTTGATTCCGTGGATACAGGTGTTTTTTCCGGGCATGACAGAAGAATCCTTTAAGGCATCCGGTAACTTTATTAATTATAGTGCCATGCCACTGACAGCTATTCATTTATATTCTGATATAAAGTCTGAGCTAAGTCCAAATGGTAGTATCCAAACCATTTATATCCTGTCCTTTGTAGCTATTTTTTTGGTGATTTTGGCCGTAGTCAATTTTATGAACCTGTCCACTGCCTTCTCCATGAAGCGTGCAAAGGAAGTTGGGGTTCGAAAAACCTTGGGTTCCAATAAGTCCGATTTGGTTGGACAGTTCTTGACGGAATCCGGGCTCATATGTTTCCTCTCCCTATTGTTGGCTGTGGGCATTGCATTTTTGGCACTCCCCTTTTTTAATGAACTGGCAGGGAAGGCCATTTCCATTCCATTTGCAAATCCCTTATTCTGGATCATCTTGGTTGCAACCACAATCCTTTTGGGATTATTGTCGGGTACCTACCCCGCATTTTTTATGTCTCGGTTTATCCCGGTAAAGGTTCTTAAAGGAGCGGGGGGCTCTAATGTTGGGGGAAGCTCGATTAGGAAATCCTTAGTGGTTTTTCAATTTGCCGTTTCCATTCTCCTAATTGTTGCCACAGTGGTCGTTTATCAACAACTACGTTTTATCCAAAACAAGGAATTGGGATATGACAAAGAGCAGGTTTTGGTGTTGGAAGATGTCAATAACACCAATGGCAAGGAGCACGCCCTAAAACGAGAGCTATTGCGTTTGGCGCAAGTGCAAAATGCGACTTTAAGCAGTTTTTTACCTACTCCCTCAGCAAGAACAGGGCAAACTTTTTTTAAGGAAGGATCCCGAAATCAAGAAGATGCGATTAATGTGGAAAACTGGACCGTGGATTATGACTACCTAGCCACCTTGGGATTGGAACTGGTTTCTGGTCGCGATTTTGATCCAGCCATTCCTACCGATTCCAGTGCTGTTATTATCAATGAAGCCGCACTCAGGACATTAAATGTAAGTACTGAAGAGGCAATCGGACTGCGGGTTTCGGCGGATTTGGGTGCCGAGGAGGGGTCCATTCGCTATCAAACCATCATTGGTGTGGTGAAAAATTTCCATTACAGCTCCATGCGCCACAACATTGAAGCCCTTTTTCTAAGTATTGGTCGTTTCCCAGCCTCAATGGCCATAAAAATAGAAGCCCAGGCTATAGCGACAACAGTAGCTTCAATCAAGGATGTTTGGAGTACAATAGCACCAGGTCAGCCCTTCAATTATTACTTTTTGAATGATTCCTTTAACCGCAGTTTTGAGTCAGAACAGCGTTTAGGGAAAATATTTTCAGTTTTTGCTTTCCTTTCCATATGTATTGCCTGTTTGGGACTGTTTGGTTTGGCCACGTTCAATGCGCAAAAACGCACAAAGGAAATAGGCATACGAAAAGTATTGGGAGCCACCGTAGGTCAAATATCGTACGGCTTGACCATGGATTTTTTAAAAATGGTAGGATGGTCCATCCTTATTGCGCTCCCGGTAGGGTGGTATGCCATGAACAAGTGGCTGGAAGACTTTTCATACCGTATTGAGGTGCAATGGTGGATGTTGCTGTTGGCTGCTTTTTTGGCCGTTGCCATTGCCGTACTGACCATAGGATATCAAAGTATAAAAGCGGCTATTGTCAATCCAGTGAAAAGCTTACGAACAGAATGAATCATTTTTCAAAACACGAATTGTCATGTTCAAAAACCATTTCAAAATTGCTTGGAGAAATCTAACAAAGAACAAGCAGTACACGGTAATCAATTTGGCTGGACTGAGCATTGGAATGGCCTGTTACATTCTTATTGCACTTTTCATCCAGTTCGAAATAAGTTATGATAAGCACCATGAAAAGGCAAATCGTATCTATCGAATCGCACAGCAACAAGTGGGAAATGAATATCGGGGTACGGATAAGTTTGCGTTGGCCCCTTTACCGCTATCAGAGGCATTGGTTTCAGATTATCCCGAAGTTGAGGCCGTAACCAATGTCAATCAAGATTTCACACTTTTGGTGGTAGGGGAAGAGTCTTTTGGGGAACAGGGATTAATGACCGATTCCTATTTTTTCGATGTATTCAGCGTCCCGCTTTTGCAAGGTAATCGCGAAAATATTTTTGAAGATATTAATACCATACTGCTTACCGAATCCCTTTCAAAAAAAATCTACGGTTCAGAATCTCCAATCGGAAAGTCGATCTTGTATGCCAGAAATAGAAAAATGACTGTTGCTGGCGTAGTTGCAGATCCTCCAAAAAACCAGCATTTGGCTTACAGCTATCTTGTTTCATATAAGATCCGAGGGTTTTATCCGCAAGATATTGGAAACTGGGTGAGCAATAATTACCACGCTTATTTGACGCTGCAAGAAGGAAGCGATTATCTGGCGCTTCAAGAAAAAATGAAGCGTTATGATGCAATAGCGAAACCGGGTTATGAGCAATTGGGACTCAATTTTTTCCCTAGTTACTTTCTTCAACCCCTCAAGGATATCCACTTGCATTCCAATATGAATATGGAAATTGGAACCAATGGTGATATTCGATACATCTATTTATTCGGAGTGATTGCCCTAATAATTGTGGTTTTAGCATCTATCAATTATATCAATCTGGCAACGGCAAAGTCAGTCAAACGTACCAAAGACGTTGGGGTCTCAAAAGTACTGGGCGCAAAAAAAAGGAGCTTAATGGCACAGTTCCTGCTCGAGTCATTTATTTTGACCATAATCAGCGCAATAATAGCGATTGGAATTACCCTATTGGTCCTGCCTTCTTTTAATTCCCTCTTAAATCAGGTAATCCCCTTTGATTTTGTAGGAAGCTGGTGGATTTTATCTTCAATGATAGGTACAGCACTGATAATAGGCGTCCTTTCTGGGCTTTATCCAGCATTTTATCTTTCATCACTCTCACCAGTTAAGGCACTTAAGGGAAATTTAACGAACAATCGCATAGAAGGTCATTTTTTCAGAAATACTCTCGTTGTCGGGCAATTTGTAGTTGCGATCGCACTGGCCGTAGGCAGTTTAATAATCCATCAACAACTTTCCTACATTCAAAACAAGAAGTTGGGATATTCAAAAGAACAGGTAGTTCATGTCCCTTATTTTCAAGAGGAAATCGGACAGCGAAAAGAGCTTGTAAGACAGCAGTTATTAAACCATTCCAAGGTCAAAAAAGTATCCATTAGTACACAACTGCCTATGAATATCACCAGTCAAGGCATTGTGCACGAATGGGAAGGCAACAATGGCTCAGAAGAGCTTTTTGTCTACCGTTGCTATGTTGATCGGCATTTTATAGATCTTTTTGAAATGGAGTTGATTGAAGGTCGTGCCTTTTCAAAAGGCTCTCCTTCTGATTCCGTACCTAGTTACATTTTGAACGAATCTGCCCTAAAAAAGATGGGCTGGAAAACCGCGGTTGGGAAAAAGTTTAGGGATGGCTCCGTTATAGGGGTGGTCAAAGATTTTCATTTACAGACATTTGACCTGACCATTGAACCTCTTTTTATAACCAGGCCGAACATTGCCCAACTCGATAATTTTGGCGAGGTCATACTCAAAGTGGATACAGAAGACTTTGCTGCCACCAAAAGTTTTATAGAAGAAACCTTAAAAGAAATTGTACCCATGATCAATTTCGAGGCTAGATTTATGGAGGATTCCTACGCCCAACTTTATAACAAAGAGACTCGGTTGGGAAAGGTGTTCAATTTGTTTACCATGTTGGCCCTATTCATTGCGGCTATGGGACTTTTTGGACTGGTATCTTATAATGTAGTTCAGAGAACAAAGGAGATCGGAATTCGAAAAGTGTTGGGGTCTTCGTTTATAGGTATTATAAATTTAATTGCAAAGGACTTTCTGAAACTTGTCTTTGTGGCCATAATTATAGCAGTGCCTATTGCCTTTTATTTGATGAGCAACTGGTTACAAAACTATGCATATAGAACAGAAATAAAATGGTGGGTCTTTATCATTGTCGGCATCTGCACCATTGCCATTTCATTTATTACCATTTGTTTTCAAAGTTTTCAAGCGGCAACATCAAATCCGGTAAAAAGTTTGCGTACGGAGTAAAACATCAATCAAAGAGGAGAAATCATGTCCAAAAACTATCTGAAAATTGCTTGGAGAAGCCTAAAAAAACAACCTTTTTTTACCTTTCTCAACACCTTTGGCCTTGCCATTGGTATGGCGGGTGCCCTGTTGATTTCTTTATATATCTCTTATGAGCTAAGTTTTGATGGCATGTTTGCCGATGCCGATCGAATCTATCGGTTAAATTCAGACATTAAATTTGGTGGGGAAGTAACGAGTTCCCCTGAGGTCTCTGCGCCAATGGCCAAAGCTTTAATGGATGACCTGCCACAAGTTGAACTGGCGACCCGCTTTCGTGAAATCGGTAGTGTGTTTATCAAAAAAAGTGATGCCCCCAACAATGTTAAAGAGTCAGGTCCCACTTATGCAGAAACCAGTATGTTTTCCATGTTGGGCATAGACCTGATTTTCGGTGATCCAAAAACAGCCCTGGACCAACCAAACACTATTGTTTTGACACGTTCCATGGCTGAAAAATTCTTTCCCGTAGATCAAGCTTTGGGAGAAACCTTGGAAATTGAAGTTTATGGAACCTACACTGTTACAGGCGTGATGGAGGACCTGCCTAAAAACTCCTTTTTGCATGACCGCAACCTATTCTTGGCAATGCCAGGGTACCCTGATGCCCAAGAAGGCGAATGGACAAGTCATAACTACTATACCTTGATCAAGATGAAATCGGGCAACCAACCCGCAGAAATTCAAAAAGGGATGGATGATATGATTGATACCTATGTCATCCCATACGCCCAACGTTATTTCCCTGGAATTACCAGGGAACAGTTCGAAGCCTCAGGCAACTACATTAGATATAACACCATTCCGCTTACCGACATTCATTTATATTCCCGTCGATACCCTGAATTCAGTCAAAATGGCGATATCAAGAACCTCTATATCTTAGGGGCCATAGGAATCTTTTTGATTGTATTGGCGAGTATCAATTTTATGAATCTCTCTACGGCACAATCGCTAAAAAGAGCAAAAGAAATAGGTATCAGAAAGACCTTGGGTTCGGGCAAATTAGGACTCGTACGGCAATTTTTGACCGAATCCGGGCTAATCACTTTTGGCTCATTGTTGTTGGCCTTAATACTTGCTTCCTTTTTTCAATGGGCTTTCAAATACGGAATTACAAATACCATTTGCCAATCCATTGTTTTGGGGGATCCTTTTGGCAACAACCTTTGTTTTGGGTTTGTTATCAGGTAGTTACCCTGCTTTTTTTATGTCGCGCTTCTTGCCCGTAAAGGTATTAAAGGGTAGCGGTGACCATAGTATTGGTGGGGGCAAAACGCGTAACTTCTTGGTAGTGTTTCAATTTGCCATTTCAATTTTTTTAATCGTGGCTACCTTAGTGGTCTACCAACAATTAAGCTACATTAAAAACAAAAATGTAGGTTTTGGCAAAGATCAGGTCCTGGTTATTAATGATGTTTTTGCCATGACAATCAACAATAAGGAACAAGCCTTTAAGGCCGCCATAAAAAACCTGGCACAAGTGCAGAACGCTACCTTGAGCGGTTATCTCCCAACTCCTTCATCACGTAGCAACACCTCCTTTTTAAGGGCAGAAAACCGGGATCAAGAGAAGGCCATCAACATGCAGGAGTGGAGGGCGGATTATGATTATGTTCCCACATTGGGCATTGAAATCATAGCAGGGCGAAATTTTGACCCCCAATTCAGCACGGATTCCACAGCTATACTATTAAACGAGACGGCTGTTTCCATTTTGGAAAGTACCCCTGAGAATATTTTGGGCAAACAACTGATATATAATATTACTGATGAAGGTCAAGAGCGTATCTACACCGTCATTGGGGTTATCAAAAACTTCAATTTTGAATCCTTAAGGAAGGAGGTCAATGCCCTTAGCATTATGCTTGGGTCCCGCGCGGGTAGGCTAAGTATAAAATTAAGGGAAGGTAACCTTAACCAAACCATAGCTAAAATTGAAAACATATGGAAGGAGATGGCCCCCGGGCAGCCTTTTTCCTACTACTTTTTGGATGATTCCTTTAATGATAGTTATGAGGCCGAGCAACGTTTGGGTCAAATTTTTATGGCCTTTACCATCCTTTCCATCCTTATTGCCTGTTTGGGACTATTTGGTCTTGCCGCCTTTAATGCCCAAAAACGGGTCAAGGAAATAGGTATTCGTAAAGTACTCGGTGCCAGTGTGGGCCAGATCACCTACCGTCTATCCGTGGATTTTCTTAAGTTGGTGGCTATTGCCATTTTGGTGGCCATGCCCTTGGGCTGGTATGCAACGGACCGTTGGTTGCAGGATTTTGCCTTCCGAACCAACATCCCTTGGTGGACCCTTTTTCTTGCAGGACTATTGGCCGTGGCCATAGCCTTGATTACTGTTAGCTGCCAAAGTATTAGGGCGGCCATTGTGAATCCAGTAAAGAGCTTACGGACAGAATAGATTATCAAAATAGAGAAAAGACTATGTTCAAGAACTATCTGAAAATCGCGTGGAGAAGTCTAAAAAAACAACCCTTTTTTACCTTTCTCAACACCTTTGGCCTTGCCATTGGTATGGCGGGCGCCCTGTTGATTTCTTTATATATCCATGACGAGTTAAGTTTCGATAAAATGTTTGCTGATGCCGATCGTATCTATCGAATAGATGCGGACATTAAATTTGGCGGTGCTGAAATTAACGCTTCACAAACTTCGGCGCCTATGGCAGGAACTTTGCAACGTGATTTCCCACAGGTAGAATCCACTGTTCGGTTTCGTGACCAAGGGAGCATGCTCTTAAAAAAAAGCGATGCCAAAGACAACATTAAAGAAC
>JBCDBE010000022.1:0-36007 GCA_039184365.1 Bacteroidota bacterium
CGTGTTTCTTAAAAATTTCTGATTTTTTCTCTTTACTTAGATACATGCCAATATTATTGAAATAATTTTTATGTATGTGGTTGAAACCCCTTGAATTAGAAGGTTTTTTTCCAATCAAGGCGCAAAGATACTTCTTTTTTTGTACTAAAAAATTTATTTGGGATTAAACCTTTTCGCTTTGCCTTGGTCATAAGGATAAACTTAAAAATTTGATCGTTATGAAAAAGAGCCTCAAACCAATGAACCTTGCAGGACTTGTTTTGTTTTCTGCTTTGACCTTTACTGCTTGTAGTGAAGATGAAACTACAACGGAAGAAATTTTCACGGATGCCGAAGTGATCACCTCCGCCCAATTGCAATATTCTGATGAATCCGAACAGATGTCTGACGAAATTGCTGAGATTGCCGAAGATGTTTATGTTTCTGATGAACTTAGTGTAACTTCAAAAGGGACTTATCTTTCTGACTACCTACCAGACTGTGTCACCGTAACTACTGTTGAAACCGATACAACCAAGGAAAAGACCATAGATTTTGGTGAGGGATGTGAATTGAGAAACGGCAATGTCCTAAGTGGAATTATCAAGTTAAGTTATGCTTTGGATATGGAAGCGGCCTCAAAGAATATTACGCTGGAGTTGGAGAATTTTACCTTTAACGCAGTAACCATTGAGGGCGGTGCGAGTATCCTAAGGGTGCGTTCCAATGAAAATGGAAACCCGCAGTCCACGGCTACCAGAAATTACAGTGCTACTTGGCCCGATGGTGAAACGGCCTCATTTTCCGGGAATAGGACCCGTGAATGGATAGAAGGTTTTGGAACCGGATTCTGGGGAGACAATGTCTTTTTAATTACAGGCAATGGCACCTTTACCAATAAAGCAGGAAATACGTGGACCAAAACGGTTACTATTCCCCTACGAAGGGAAATGGCCTGTCGGTTCCTAGTTAGTGGTGTTCTAGAAATTTCAAGGAATGATGCTACAGCAAGCTTGGATTTTGGGGATGGTAGTTGTGATGCCAAAGGGGTGCTGACAAAGCCTGATGGCAGTGCAGAAGAGGTTTTCCTACGTAGATTTTTTAAGGACTAATCAAAAAAGGAATCCAAAAAAATAGCCCTTCATTATGATGGGCTATTTTCATTTAAAATGTGCAATTTTCTGGCAAGGGTTGTACAGTTTCCAAATCTGCAGCAAAATCCTTGGATAGATTGAAAGGCTCAAAACCATCTGCTACCGTACCCTTCATGGCTTTTGTACCATATCCCGAATTATTCATATGGGCACGTACGTATACTTCAGTATTTGCGGTTATTGCAATGGGGGCACCGCTTCTCGTAAACGGTTGCTCATTAACATGGCTGTGGGCCAAAACTCTTCGATACCTAAGATGGCCCTCCAAATCAACTACTTCCCACCAATCTGCATATTGTTGGCAACCGGTATCGTCGCTGCTTAAGGTCACGTTGAAAGAGTAATGGTTTTCATTGCCTTGAATCGCGACCTCGGTGACGGAAACAACACCGGTACCATTACTTTCCACTATGGTGTCCCCTATTTGTTGGTTTTCATCACCAATCGGGGTATCGGAATTTGAACAACAGAAAAAGAACAGGGTACTTGCATAAAAAAGTAGGGTAAGCCTTCCCATTTTAAACACGTAGTGGTTGATTGGTAATCAAATCAATGTATTGGTTGACTTTTCTTTTTAAATCCCTACGGTGCGTAATAAAATCCAAAAAACCGTGCTCTTTTACGAATTCCGAAGTTTGGAAGCCTTCTGGTAAGTCTTTTCCAGTGGTATCCTTCACGACCCTTGGTCCAGCAAAACCGATCAAAGCGCCCGGTTCTGAAATATTGATGTCCCCTAACATGGCGTAGGAAGCAGTTGTACCTCCTGTCGTGGGATCGGTACATAAGGAGATATAAGGCGTTTTTGCTTCCGCCAATTGCGCCAATTTAGCGGAGGTTTTTGCCAATTGCATCAAGGAAAGTGCGGCTTCCATCATTCTGGCCCCGCCTGATTTTGAAATCATCAAAAAAGGTAACTTTTTCTTTTTTGCATAATCTACGGCCCGGGCAATTTTTTCACCTACCACACTGCCCATGGAACCTCCAATAAAACTAAAATCCATACAGGCCACCACTAAATCCTTCCCCATGGATTTCCCCACCGCAGTTCTTACGGCATCGTTCAATCCTGTTTTAGTTTTTGCTGCTTTTAACCGGTCCGCATATTTTTTGGTATCCTCAAATTTTAAGGGGTCCTTGGAACTCAATCTTTCGTCCAACTCCCTGAACTTATTCCCGTCAAATAGGATTTCGAAGTATTCTTTGCTGCCAATCCTTACATGATAATCGTCCTCTGGACTTACATAAAAATTTTTGGCTAAATCTTCGGACTCTACAATTTTTCCAGTTGGTGATTTGTACCAAAGCCCCTTGGGAGTATCCTTTTTTTCCTCCGTGGAGGTTTGTATTCCCTTTTCCTTTCTCTTGAACCAAGCTGTCATAAAAAAGTTGCTTTTGATTAAAGTGTATTTACATTGTTAAGGTCTTCAAACGCTTTTTTCAAACGCTCCGAAAATGATTTTTCACCTTCCCTCAACCAAACCCTTGGGTCGTAGAATTTTTTGTTGGGAACATCATCTCCCTCTGGATTTCCAATCTGGGCCTGTAAATAATCCTTATTGCCTTGAACATAATCCCGCACCCCGGACATAAAGGCGTACTGCAAATCCGTATCAATGTTCATTTTTATTACCCCATAGCCAATGGCCTCGCGTATTTCTTCCAAGGTAGAACCTGAACCTCCATGGAATACAAAGTCGATATGATTGTGTTCCACCCCATATTTTTCTGAAACATACTCTTGGGAGTTTTTCAAGATTTTTGGGGTCAATTTTACGTTACCTGGTTTGTAAACCCCGTGAACGTTTCCAAAAGCAGCGGCTACGGTGAATCTTGGACTTACTTTGGATAGTTCCTCGTAGGCATAAGCGACCTCTTCGGGTTGGGTGTATAATTTGGAGCTGTCAACATCAGTATTGTCCACGCCATCTTCTTCGCCACCTGTTACACCCAATTCGATTTCTAGGGTCATATCCATTTTTGACATGCGCTCAAGATACCCCTTGCAGATTTCTATATTTTCTTCTATGGGTTCCTCAGAAAGATCGATCATATGCGAACTGTACAATGAAGTTCCCGTCGTTCTGAAATGCTCCTCACTAGCGTCAAGAAGGCCGTCGATCCAAGGCAATAATTTTTTGGCACAGTGATCGGTATGAAGGATTACTGTAGCTCCATAAGCTGCTGCCATTTGGTGTACATGTTTGGCACCCGCGATACCTCCTAAAATCGCAGAGTTTTGATTCCCATTGGAAAGGCCCTTGCCCGCATTGAATTGAGCACCTCCATTGGAGAATTGCACGATAACCGGAGCATTTAGGGAGGCAGCCGTCTCTAAGACGGAATTGACCGTGTTTGAGCCAATAACGTTGACTGCTGGGAGCGCAAATCCTTTTTTCTTGGCATAATTGAAGATTTCCTGTACTTGGTCGCCCGTTGCTACGCCAGGCTTAATATTGTGAGCCATATCTTAACGTTGATTACTTATTTGTATAGGTTGCAAAAGTAATAATTCTAGGGCTTAAAATGGATAGTTAATACCAATGTTGAAAACAGCTTCCTGAAAGTTGAAATCGGTGAACCAACGTTTCGATACATCTAAGGCCGGGTTGTAGGTTTTGAATCCTGTATCCAATCGAATCACAAAATAAGTAAAGTCATATCGTAGTCCAAATCCTGTCCCCAAAGCCAAATCTCCCAAGGATCCTAAATTATTAAAAACAGCATCGGTATCCTCAACATTATCAAAGACATTCCAGATATTCCCTGCATCTGCAAAAAAGGCACCTTTGACGTCACCAACTATTGGGAATCGGTATTCTAAATTCAGTGCTATTTTTAGGTTGGCCTCGTTAAAATCATTTTCGTCATTGGTTCTTCCCGGTCCAAGGGAATAAACTTGCCAGGCACGATTATCGTTTGATCCACCGCCAAAGTAACTCCTAACAAATGGGATACTATTGGAATTGCCATAAGGAACGGCCATGCCAAAAAAGCCGCGAAATGCCAGTACCTTTGAAGGTGATAACCCCCAATGTTTAATGTAATCAAACTCAGATTTTACATATTGTGAATAAGGCACCCCATACACTAACCCCTGTCCTAGGTCATCTTGCTCAAAAGGTATGATGTTTTCTGCTAGGGAAAGAAGACCGCCCGCGCTTTCAAAGCGAACACGATATTGAAAAAAGTCATTGTCATTAATGCTCTCTCGATTGTTCTTTTGAAAGGTATAGTTTGAGGCGAATATCAGGTTGTTGCTGGTCAATCGCTCTTCGCGTTCTTCTATACTTTCAACAGTATCCAAATCTTCAGCATCAATAGCAAAACCAGGGGTTGTCACAGCATCGATAAATTGGGAGGTACCCGTTGGAATGATCAAATCGGAATTTTCGTCATAAAATGTTTCAAAATCTGGGTTTTCAGAAAACAGGGGCTGTTGTGCAATATCGTTCAATGTATTGTAGCTGGTCGTGTAAACCTCATAAAAATTATCGGGATTGGTGTTTTCAACAAATTCAACATTGAGAAGTTCAATGGTATTCTTTCTAAAAGTATCCGGGGACCAATTGTAAGACAGAATGGAATTGAAGGACTGTCTATCCAACCCAATATTTCTTTGGAAATTGGTACCCACGGAAAATCTGGTTTGTGGTACCATATAATAGGGTATAAGTTTCTCCGTACCAATGGGAAACCATATCCGCGGGAACGTAAGATTGATATCACCGCCAATTTCCGAAGTAAGATTGTCTTCCAATCCTTGATCATCCGCTAAAATACCTATGGACCCTCTGGCAGAAAGGCTTAATGTCTCAGCACCTCCAAAAACGTTTCTGGTAATGACCGAACCGCCGAACCCGATTCCTACTTGCTGAATATTGGAACGGGTGAGTTCCAAAGCGGTGTCCAAGGAGAATTTAGGTCTGGGCACCAAATATATATTTGAGGTCAATTGGGTGCCTGAAGAGTCCGGAACGAGTTCAAAACTTGGATATTTAAAGGTATTGAGGTTTACAATTTGTCGTTTGCTTCGTATCTCATCCAAATCTCTGTAAACACTATCTTTTTCAAAGAAAATGGCGTCGGTCAGTGCCTTGGGCCGATACTTTAATTTCTCCTTAAAATAGATTGTGTAGTTCTGAAATTCGACTGATTGGAGTGAATCATTGTTTTCGTCCAATTGATAGTCCGCATAAATGTTGATTTTTTTAAATCGGTTGATTTTATATTCCTTAGCCGCGCTGCTGTCCGTTGAGTTGCGTAAATCTTTGATATTTAAGACAACTTCCATGTTTTGGTCATCATTTGCTTGCAGCGTATCCCGAACGATATCGTAATTAATTGAGCTTTCCTGGAAATTATAGATTCCTGAATTCCTAAATATATTGGTCAAGCGCTCACGTTCAGTATTAAAATCTGCCAAATCAAACTGATTGCCTTCCTGAACCAAAGAATTTTCCTTGTGTATGGTGTAAAGTGAATCCAATGCACTTGAAGAGATATTGCTTTCCAGGGAATCTATAACATAAGGTTTACCAAGATTTACATAGTAGTTCAGTTTTGCCCTTTGTTTTCTTTTAATGGGTTCTATATTGTACGAAACATTATTATTAAAGTAGCCTTTGCTACCATAATAATAGTTTAATCGTTCCATCGATTTTTGCGTTCGGGAAGAATCAATGATGGAAGGGGCTTCTCCCACCCTTTTTAACAGATTGCTCCAACCTCTTACCACAAATGATTGTCCAAGTCGTCTTACTTGCTTTTTGGATAGTATGGAGTTTAGGCGTTTTTCCCTTTTGGGCCGGCGTTGCAACCAATCCTGATACAAAGAATCCGGATTTTCTTTGGCTTGGTTATATAGGTTCAAACGAAACGGGTAACCCAAAATGGTACTATTGGGCCTTTGGGCCAATAGATTCCTTACATCGGAATCCTTTATAAGGATACTATCAGCATAAATTGCATTTTCCTTAAGCAAAAAATTATCCTCCGGCACCTTTTTTACGGCGTTGCAAGAGGTCAAGGCAACTGCTATGGATATTACAATTACTTTTGCCGTGAAATTCCTGCGCAGGGGATACTTCATCATAAAGTTCAAAATTACACGAATTCAAATGGTTGGCAAAAAGTGGTTGAAACTCATAAAGAGCCTACATCAAAAAAAATACCGAAATCAATATCAATTTTTTTTTGTTGAAGGGCGAAAGGCCGTTGAGGAGCTTATTGGGGCCAATTTGGAAGTTATAGGGCTATTTGTGTATATGGAGTTTAAAGATGTTTTTCAAGCGTTTCCAGTGCAAGTGATTTCCCCAAAGGACCTAAAATTTATAAGTGCATTAAAAAACCCAAATGGTGTTTTAGGGGTTTTTAAGATTCCCCAACCTTCCCAGATCAACAATACGGACTGGATTGTGGCTTTGGATGATGTAAGGGATCCTGGGAATTTGGGTACTATTATTCGACTTTGTGATTGGTTCGGAATAACAGATTTGGTCTGTTCCGAAGCTACTGTTGATGTATACAATCCAAAAGTTATACAAGCAACCATGGGTTCCATTGCCAGGGTCAATGTGGTCTACACTTCTTTGCCAGATTTTTTAAGGAATACAGAACTACCCACTTATGGGGGCTATATGAATGGCTCCATCGTTTATCATGAAAAGCTTCCCGATGCCGGGATTCTAGTTATGGGTAATGAGGCCAATGGAATATCCCCCGATTTAAATGATTTGACCAAGAATCAAATCACCATTCCCCAATACGGCCCATCATCAGCCGAAAGCTTAAATGTGGCCATGGCTACAGGAATATTATTGAGCGAAATTCGTAGGAAATAATTTTGCTTTACGCCATTCGGTTTTGGCCATCTACTCAAAAGTGAAATTGATGAAAATACCCCGGGTCCTCATTCCTGCGATATTGGCCGTCCACGGACTGTTGGGGTCTTCGTCGCGAACAAGCTCATCGTTTAATGCAAAAACCCCTCGAATGGAAGGAGTAAACTTAAAGTATTCGGTGTAAACATCAATTCCAAAGCCCAGTTCATAGCCGTAGACATTTTTAACCATTCTAAATTCCCCACTGCTGTTATCCTCCAAACTATCTTCCTTCGCTCCAAGGTTGATGGCCGTATATCCCCCGGCCACAACAAAAGGTTTTATATTGTTAAACCTCTTTGTACTGATTTTCAATAGTAATGGAAATCTAATATATGTAGAGCGTACTTCCCTTATGGCGTCCTGTTCTGTTGTAAAGCCTGGGAAACCCAAATTTCTTTGGGTATAAAGTAGGCCGGGTTCAAAGCGAACATCCAAAAAAGTATTGATGCGCATTTCACCTATCAAACCTACGTTAAAGCCATAGCTTTGTTCCACCAATATGTCTTGCCCAATATCATTTTCGTATTCAAATTGAAAATCGTAGCGGTTGAATCCAAGGTAGTACCCCCAATTCAAGAAGTCTTTATCTTCGTTTTGCAAATTGATAATGGGATCTTTGCCAAATATTTGGCTATGACCGAAGTGGATAGACGCGAAGAAAAGGCATAAAAAAATGAGTCTTTTCATGAAATCACTTTGAGGCTACATAAATACTTGCAACCCCAAATGTTTGGGGTCTGTTCTCTACGTTTATAAACCCCGTTTTCCTCAAAATATTGTTGAAGTCCTCTCCAAAAGGAAAGACCGCTGCGGATTCAGAAAGATAATTGTACGCTATTTTGTCTTTTGAAAAAAGCTTGCCGATGGTTGGAAGGATATATTTGCTATATAAAAAATATCCATGTTTAAAAGGAAACTTAGTAGGAACGGAAGTTTCCAAAACCACAAATATTCCTTTTGACTTTAAGACCCTATGAATTTCGTTGAGCCCTTTCCCTAGGTTTTCAAAATTGCGAACTCCAAATGCTACTGTAATGGCATCAAAGGAGTCATCCTTGAAAGGAAGGTTCTCGCTATCCCCAATGACCATTTCAATGGTTTTGTCCAGATTTTTTTCGGATACCTTGTTCTTTCCAACTTCTAGCATTCCCGGTGAAATATCCAATCCAATGATTTTGGATGCCCCTGTCTCCACAAGATTGATGGCCAAGTCTCCAGTTCCTGTAGCAATGTCCAGGATGGTTTCTGGATTCCTCTCCTTTACTATTTTGACCACTTTCCTTCTCCATTTTACATCAATTCCCAAAGAAATGACACGGTTCAACCCATCATAATTTTTCGAGATGGTATCGAACATGTGGGTGACCTGGGCTTTTTTCCCCAGTTCGGATTCCTTGTAGGGATTTACATTTTTGGCCATCTTCAATTTTGGTGGCAAAGATAACACAACGGTATAAGCCTTTCAGGCTAAATAAATGTTTACTTTTGTGGCACTTAATTTAATGAACATGATACGGAAAAGGACAGTGTCCAGCCGTTACATTCTTTCCAGTTTAGATTTGGTAACTAGTTTTAGGAGAAAATGAAAATCATCATTGCAGGTGCAGGAGAGGTAGGGTTCCACTTGGCCAAATTGCTCTCATACGAGGCTCAAGAAATTACCCTAATAGATGTGGACAAAGAGAGTTTGGCTTATGCCGATAGCCATTTGGACATAAGGGTGTTAAAGGGTGATGCAACATCCATTTCGGTATTGCAGGATGCCAAAGTGGATGCTTCGGATTTGGTTATTGGGGTTACCGCATCAGAAACCACAAATTTGACCTTTTGCCTTTTAGCGAAACAGTTGGGAAGCAAAAAAACCATTGCAAGAATATCCAACACAGAATTTGTTGATGGGAAGGAGTTGATTAAGTTTGATGAACTGGGAATAGACGAACTTATTTCACCTGAGGAGTTGGCAGCCTCTGAAATTCAGTTGCTTTTGAACCAATCGGCCTTCAATGATACCTATGAGTTTGAGGAAGGACTATTGACCATGGTAGGGGTGTTTTTGCCAAAAACGGCACCTTTTGTAGGCAAGATGGTAAAAGAGGCGGCAAAGATTTTTCCAGAGCTTCATTTTATGCCCATTGCCCTTCAGCGTATGGGTACGCAATACACCTTGATTCCTAGGGGTGATACGGTCTTTAAGGAAGGCGACCAAGTGTATTTTATTACCAATAAAGGTGGGGTCGATGATCTTTACAAGCTTACGGGGATGCAAAAGCGCGAAATCAAAAATGTAATGATCTTGGGGGGCAGCAAAGTGGGTTTTAAGACGGCCAGGGATTTATGCTCCAATAAGTTTAACGTAAAGTTGATTGAAAAGGACAAGGACAAGCCTTTGATATTGCGGATAGTATTCCCAATGCGCTGGTCATTAACGGTGATGGAAGGAATGTAGAGCTTTTGGAGGAAGAAAGCTTGGAGTCCATGGATGCTTTTATTTCGGTTACAGGGAATTCAGAGACCAATATCATGTCCTGTTTGGTGGCCAAGTCCCGTGGCATTAAAAAGACCATTGCCATGGTAGAGAATATGGACTACTTTCAACTTTCACAATCCATTGGTATAGATACCTTAATAAACAAGAAACTGCTGGCCGCGAACAATATTTTTAGATATATCCGAAGGGGGGAGGTTCTGGCATTGACCCGTCTCAATAATTTAAATGCCGAGATTTTGGAGTTTGAAGTCAAATCAACTTCCGTGGTCAATGGTGAAATCATTAAAGAACTTAATTTTCCAAGGGAGGCTATTATTGGGGGGGTTATACGTAATGGTGAAGGTCTTATTGCCCTTGGGGACTTTAAAATCTCCGAAGGGGACAAGGTAGTGGTTTGTGCCTTACCTAAGGCAATCCCAAGAATAGAAAAGCTCTTCTTGTAATATGAACTTTAATTTTAAGATCATCCTGCACATTATGGGCTTGTTGCTGCTTTGCAATGGTTCCTTTATGCTTTTTGCCGGACTGATTAGTGGGATTTATCAAGATGGGGCTACCTTGGATATTCTTTTGGCAGCTATAGTGACGATGCTGGTCGGTGTTATGGCCATGTTCTATACAAGGGGCCATAGAAAGGAGGTAAAACGCAAAGAAGGATACGTAATTGTGACATTTGGGTGGTTGATCATGTCCATTTCAGGTGTGCTTCCTTATCTTTTTTCCGGTGCCATTCCTGACCTCACCAATGCCTTTTTTGAGACGATTTCGGGGTATACCACCACAGGGGCATCCATTTTAAATGATATTGAATCTTTACCGGAGGGGGTTTTGTTTTGGAGAAGTCTCACCCATTGGATAGGTGGTATGGGAATCATAGTCCTGGCCATTGCCATCCTGCCACTTTTGGGCATTGGGGGAATGCAACTGTTCGCCGCAGAGGCTCCTGGTCCCGGCGGCGATAAATTGCATCCAAGGATTACGGATACCGCAAAGCGTTTGTGGTTGATTTATGTGGGATACACCCTTGCCGAAACTA
This sequence comes from Bacteroidota bacterium, assembly GCA_039184365.1. Classification (GTDB taxonomy): domain Bacteria; phylum Bacteroidota; class Bacteroidia; order Flavobacteriales; family Flavobacteriaceae; genus Croceivirga. Next base: position 10,540 of record JBCDBE010000022.1, read on the forward strand.
CGCTATTAAAATTAGCGGGAATGTCCCTTTTTGATGCTGCAAATCACGCCTTGTCCACGTTGTCTACGGGAGGATTCTCCACTAAAAATGCCAGTATTGCCTATTGGAACGATACCCCTGTAATTCAATATATCGTTATTGTTTTTATGTTTTTGGCAGGCACCAATTTCGTTATGAGCTATTTTGCCTTTACCGGAAAGGTACAGCGGGTGTTAAGGGATGAGGAATTTCGGATGTACGGGATTTTTGTTATTTCCTTTACCCTTGTTGCAGGCTTAATTGTCTATTTGCAAGCCAATGTGCCGGTATCAGAATACCATCCAAAAGTATTGGGAGAAGGGGAAAGTGCTTTTAGACATTCCCTATTTCAGGTTTTGGCGATTGTTACCACTACGGGTTTTGTAACGGCAGATTTCACCAATTGGACCCCCTTTCTGACCGTTTTCTTTTTTGGATTGATGTTTTTGGGTGGATGCGCGGGGTCTACTTCGGGAGGTATAAAAGTCATGCGCCATTTATTGATCATCAAGAACGGTCTTTTGGAGTTCAAGAGAACCCTTCATGCCAATGCCATCATCCCTGTGCGTTTCAATAACAAGGTAGTCAGTGAGCATATTGTTTACAACGTTATTGGATTTTTTGTACTCTACATGCTCTTGTTTATTATTGGAGCACTGGTTCTGGGATTTTTGGGCCTCGATTTTGAATCGGCCATAGGAGGGGCAGCTTCCTCATTAGGGAATGTGGGACCTGCCTTGGGTGATTTAAATCCAGTGGTCAATTTTAGCGCCCTCCCTGATTTTGGAAAATGGTGGTGTGGATTTTTGATGTTGTTGGGCAGATTGGAACTTTTTACGGTATTGATCTTGTTAGTGCCTTATTTTTGGAAAAAGGTGTAGTGATGTTTCCTTATGAAGAAGTGGATACTATTTTTTAACATCTTGTTCTTTGCCCCAATGTGTTCTTGTAGCAGTGATGATATTTCAGGTCAAAATAGCATTCGTTTTGGGGATGACACGTTTACAATCGAAAAGGCATATTACATTTTTGATTTTACCGATTTTAGGTATCAAGAGTTTCTTGTTATTCTTACCGACGGTTCCATAGAATCGTTCTTCATACCGGCCAATGATTATGTGTTCAGTCCGGAGACCCAGAACGTATTACTTCTTCGCGCTAGGATCTTCGATGAAGAACAAGCCGCTACCATTCAGCTTCCCACCGGAAGTTTTGTTTATGGTAATCGTTTTGGGACCGATTCTTTAGTATTCCTGCGTTTGCAACAAGGCTGTCAGTCCCTTGAAAATGAAGCATTAGAGGATTGTTTGGAAATTGTTGATCTTCCTTTCGTAGAAAATAGTTCCGGCCTGATGGAAATTGTTTCTCGTTCTTCTCAAAATAGTTATGAAATCAACCTAAACATTAACTTCTCTGGGGAATTGACCCTGAGTGGAACATATTCAGGATCAGTTCTGACATTTAATAAATAGGCTGAAACTTTCATGGCCCTTTCATTTTTTTTGAGTTTGACAACAACTGTTTTTGAATTTTTTATGGTTTGGAGAACCTGATTTTTTTAGCGGTATTTCCCTTTTTTGTACCTTATTTTCTGAACTTTCGTAACATAGCTTGCGCAACTTAATTTTTCGGGTTTGCCGGATCCCATGGACACACCTTTATTTATCAATTCGGGTTTCATCGAAACCAATACTTCCTTTCTTGATTTGGTCCAAGCGTTAAAAATGGCTTTCGCATCAAACAGAACCCTAGTCCCCCATCGGCATCATCATGACTTTCCCTTTCCGGGTAGGAAGAAGGATAGCACCCTTTTACTGATGCCAGCTTGGAATCCCGGTGAAGATTCTGGGGTGAAGGTGGTTACCATACATCCTTATAATGGGGATCTTGGGCTTCCGGCGATCCAAGGAAGTTATTTGTATATGGACGCTTCCAACGGACAGTTAAAGGCAATCATTGAAGCAAAGCATCTAACCGCAAAAAGAACAGCGGCTACCTCTGCCCTGGCTTCGGAATACATGTCCAGAAAAGATGCCGATTCTTTGTTAGCGATCGGTACCGGGGCACTTTCCATGAATTTGATCAAAGCCCATGCTGCTGTGCGTCCCATAAAAAAAGTATACATATGGGGCAGGAGTATCGAAAAAGCAAAAGGAATCGTCCATCAGTTGCAGGACGAAGCCTTCTCCATAAAAGCAGTAAAAGAAATCGATGATGCCATTTCTAAAGTGGCCATCATTTCGTGTGCCACGCTTTCGGAAACGCCGCTGGTTTTGGGAGCGAATTTGACAGAGGGACAACATGTAGATTTGGTTGGTGCCTACAAACCGAATATGCGGGAGGCCGATGATAGGGCCATTCAAAGGGCGACCGTGTTTTTGGATGCATTTGAAAGCGGACTTAGGGAAAGTGGGGATATTGCCGTTCCCATACGAACAGGCGTATTAAAGGAAGAGGATATTGCAGCCGATCTTTTTGGGCTTTGCTCCAATCAAAGGCTGGGAAGAACCCATGACGACCAAATTACGTTGTTTAAATCGGTCGGTCACGCTTTGGAAGATTTAACGGCAGCCAAGTACTATTTTCAAAAATATTCCCATGACAACATATAGCACCATTTTAGGCAACAAAAATTTAAGGGTTCCCGAGGGATGGTTGCAAATAAAGACAGTGGATATGCACACTGGGGGTGAGCCACTGCGGGTCATTTTGGATGGGTTTCCGGAACTTAAGGGTAATACTGTTCTTGAATACCGAAGGTATTGCAAGGCGCACCATGACCATTTGCGAACAGCTTTACTATTTGAACCCCGCGGCCATGCCGATATGTACGGTTGTATTCTTGTGCCACCCAATGATGAAGGGGCCGATTTTGGTATCCTTTTTTTACATAATGAGGGATATAGTACGATGTGTGGCCATGCCATTATTGCTATTTCCACGCTGGCGGTACAAATGGAATGGATAAAAGTACGGGAAGGGGAAAATATTCTGAAAATTGATGCGCCATGCGGACGAATTATTTCCTATGTGAACGTGAAAGAAGATAGGGTAGAAGGTGTAAAATTTTATGGTGTCCCCAGTTTTGTGGTAGGACTGGACCGAACAGCGAAAGTTCCTGGAATAGGAACCGTGACGTATGATTTGGCCTATGGCGGTGGTTTTTATGCCTATGTGGATTTGGAAAAGAATACCTTGGATGTCAACTTGGAGGTGTCCTATTATCAAGAGTTGATAAAAATGGGAATGGATATTAAGCATGCCGTAATAGGGCAAGATACCGATATCGTACATCCTTTTGAAAAGGATTTGGGGTTTTTGTACGGTACCATATTTATTGAGCCTTCCCAAAAAGAAAATATCCATAGCAAGAACGTCTGCATTTTCGCGGATGGTGAAGTAGATCGTTGCCCAACGGGTTCAGGAGTGTCCGGAAGGATGGCCATCCATTGGGCCAGAAAAGAGCTAGCCCGGCATAAGACCATAGCCATTGAAAGTATTACAGGCTCCATCTTTACCGGGAGTGTGGTAGCGGAGGTGGATTATGGTCCTTTCAAGGCAGTAACTCCGCAAGTAGGGGGTACGGCACACCTAACCGGCGTGAATACATTTATCATTGATCCAGATGATCCGATGAAAGAGGGCTTTATATTTAGGTAAGACAGGTGATTTATATACCGATTTGATTGTGCTTACCACAGTATTATGAAATTGGGCCTAAGACTTGCCCATAAATCTCTAACTTTAGAAGAATTGTCATATCAAGAAAAATAAGTTAATCGTGAAGTTCAGTTCAATCATTTTGGTTTTACTTTTTTTAGTTGCTTGTAGTTCAAATAATTCTGAAGTTGTGGCAGCACCACAAACGGATGCAGATGAAATTGTTGAGGATGGAACACCTCCTGATAATGACACTGTAGGTTCCGATACTAATTTGACTCCAAGTTCATTGGTCAATCAGATGGGTGTAGGTTGGAATTTGGGTAACAGCTTTGATGTTGAAAGTCGTGACAAGACCTTTTGGGGGAATCCCCTCCCTACCAGGCAAATGATTGATTTGGTTGCTTCTTCAGGATTTAAAACGTTACGAATTCCGGTTACCTGGGGATACCACCAATCCGCTTCCGAACCTTTTGCCATTGAGGAAGAGTACCTAATTCGTGTTCAAGAAGTGGTGGATTTCGGCCTGGAAAACGAAATGTTTGTTATTATCAATGTGCATCACGATGATGATTGGGTAAGATTGGTAATGGAGGAAAAGGAGTATGTAAAAAGTAGATTATCTAGTCTGTGGCAACAGGTGGCTATCCATTTTGAAGATTACGATAAAAGCTTGATTTTTGATATTCTCAATGAGCCCAGACTAAAGGGGACTGCCCTAGAATGGACAGGTGGTGATGCCGAAAGCCGTGCTATTCTAAATGAGTACCATCAAGCTGGGGTAGATGCTATTAGGGGTACAGGTGGAAACAACGCATCACGTTTTCTAATGGTTTCCACCTATGCGGCAAGTACACTGGATGGTCCAATGGATGATTTGGTTATTCCAAATAATGACCCAAATATTATCATTTCATTACATACCTATTTTCCATGGTCGTTCGCGGGAGACGAAAATGGTCCCACAACATGGGGTAGTGCTGAAGAACGAACGGCCCTTGATATGGAAATGGACAGAATCTACCAAAAATGGCGTGTTGAAGAGGGTAGGGAAGTGATTTTAGGGGAATGGGGCACCCGAAACAAGAACAATCTTTCTGATCGTGTGGGGTACACCGAATTTTATACAAAAGCTGGTTTAAATAGGGGTTTTGTCCCTATTGTTTGGGATGATGGGGGAAATTTTATGTTGCAAAACAGAAACTCTTCCACCTGGGAATTTCCAGACATTGTAAATGCCATAATCAATGCTGCGAATCAATCCGGAGGTCAAAATAAGTAGTTTTTCGATTTAAGCTACCGCAGCCTTTATCCGTGCAATCGCTTCCCTAATCTGCTCTTCTGAAGCCGCATAGGAAATACGTATCCCATTTTTATTTCCAAAAGCATCACCGGTAACCGTGGCGACGTTTGCATATTCCAGTAGATACATAGCGAAATCTGAGGCGTTGTTAATGGTTTTTCCATTCAATTCCTTACCAAAAAAGGCAGAAATATCCGGGAAAACATAAAATGCGCCTTCGGGCTCATTGCACTCAAAACCCTCTATTTCATTCAGCAGACCTAAAATGAGTTTTCTACGATTTTTGAACTCATCTATCATATATTGAACCCTATTGGGAGATGCCAACAAGGCCGTGATAACCGCTCTTTGTGCGATGCAATTGGCACCACTGGTCACCTGTCCTTGTAATTTGTTGCAGGCACGTGCAATGTAAGAGGGCGCGCCAATATAGCCAATTCGCCAGCCGGTCATGGCAAATGCTTTTGCCACCCCATTTACGGTAACCGTGCGATGGTACATATCCTCAAAAGAAGCCATGCTGGCGTGTTGGGTGACCCCATAGTTGATATGTTCATAGATTTCATCACTGACCACTACAATTTGTGGGTGTTTTTGGAGTACGTTGGCCAAAGCCCTGAGTTCTTCCTTAGCATAAATGGAACCACTGGGATTGCAGGGCGAACTGTACCAAAGCATTTTTGTTTTTGGCGTTATTGCGGCTTCCAACTGTTCCGGCATCATCTTAAAATCGCTTTCGATCGAAGTAGGGACTTCAACCGGAATCCCTCCGGTCAATTTTACGATATCACTGTAGCTTACCCAGTATGGACAAGGGAGAATAACCTCATCACCTTGGTTTAAACAAGCTTGGGCCACATTGTATAATGCCTGTTTTGCTCCTGTGGAAACCACAATTTGCGAACGGTCATATATCAACCCATTGTCCCTTTCGAATTTGGTAATGATGGCATCTTTCAATTCAACATAGCCATCTACTGGAGTGTAGGAATTGTAATTGTCGTCAACGGCTTGCTTCGCAGCCTCCTTGATATAATCCGGGGTATTGAAGTCGGGTTCTCCAAGACTCAAGCCAATCACATCTTTTCCTTCTGCTCTAAGTTCACGGGCTTTAGCAGCCATTTCCAAAGTAGCCGATGGAACAAGGCTGTTAATTCGGTCCGAAAGTTGGTCGCTCATTTTTTCGCTAGTATTGATAATTGAGTGGGGGTTGGCCCAACTCCTTCAAATGTTTGAAGTGCGAAATTATGGCTTTTCTAGTAGTTTTATATTCGTTATAGGGCAAATTAAATTCCTTAGCCGTATTCTTTACAATTTTGGCAATTTTTGTGTAATGTATATGACTGATATGGGGAAAAATATGATGTTCCACCTGATGGTTCAGACCACCGGTAAACCAGTTTACAATTCTATTTTTGGTGCCAAAATTCACTGTGGTGAATAATTGGTGAATGGCCCATGTATTTTTCATGGTGCCGGTTTCATCCGGTAGTGGCGTCTCGGCTTCCTCCACTATATGTGCAAGCTGGAACACCACACTCAAAATTAGTCCTGCTACATAGTGCATCACAAAAAAGCCAATAAAAACATGCCACCAGGGAATATCAAAAAATAAAATGGGTAGAACGATCCAAACCGTAAAATACAGTGCTTTGGTAACTCCTAAAATCGTCCAATTCCAAGCAGGGGTTGGTAGTTTTCCATAGGATAGTTTCCGTTTCATATAGCGGTACATCTGTTTGAAATCAGTGGTAATGGACCAATTAAAAGTTAACAATCCATAGAGGAAGATGGAATACCAATGTTGAAATCTATGGTGTTTTTTCCACTCGGCATGTTTGGAAAAACGGAGCACTCGTCCCGCGTCCATATCCTCATCATGATCTTGGATATTGGTATAGGTATGGTGAAGTACATTATGCTGGACTTGCCAATTATAAACGTTTCCTGCCAGTAGATACATACTGCCGCCCATAAGCTTATTGACCCATTTCTTTGTGGAATAGGAACCATGGTTGGCATCGTGCATCACATTCATGCCCACACCGGCCATGCCCACACCCATGACGGCAGTTAATAAAAATTGGACCCAGGTGGGCAAGTTTAAGGTCAACATCAAAAAATAGGGAGTGAGAAATATGGAAAACATAACAATGGTCTTCAAATGCAGTTTCCAATTCCCTGTTTTCTTAATATTCTTCTCTTTGAAATAGTTGTTGACCCTTTTATTTAGTGTTCTAAAAAATTGAGCCGAATCTTTCCTTGAAAAACGTACGGAGTCCTTATTCATGAGTTGTATTTCTTTAAGAATCGTTATTTAGATTCATTCAAAAATAACGGAAACTTACCTCTTAAAAGTATTAATTTTAACAAATTAACAGCTTTTCATGAAAGCCAACATCGTTTTTAAGTACTTTCCGCAATTAACGGCAACACAAAAAGAACAATTTTTACGGCTTGAAGAATTATATCAAGATTGGAACCAAAAGATCAATGTGGTTTCCAGAAAGGATATTGATGAACTGTATCTTAGGCACGTACTACATTCCTTGGGTATCGCCAAAATCCAAAGGTTCCATCCCAATGCGAATATTCTTGATGTGGGCACTGGGGGTGGTTTTCCAGGAATACCCTTGGCTGTATTTTTCCCAGATACGAACTTTACATTGATAGACGCCATTGGAAAGAAAATTCGTGTTGTAAATGAGGTAGTGGATGGATTGGGACTGAAAAATGTGAAAACCTACCATAGTAGGGTGGAGGATTTATCCGGTCAGTTCGATTTTATTGTGAGTAGGGCCGTTGCTGCAATGCCGACCTTTGTTCATTGGACGAAGGGAAAAATTAAGGAGGGTTCCCTTCATGGAAGACAAAATGGTATTCTCTATCTAAAAGGCGGGGATTTGACCGAAGAGCTCCAATCCTACAAAAAAGCAGAGGTTTTTCCATTAACGGATTATTTTTGGGAAGACTTTTTTGACACTAAAAAGGTGGTATACGTACCTCTTAAGTATAAGGGGTAGTTGATATTAAAAACAAATTGTAAGGAATGATGAAAAAATACCTTTTATTACCTATCCTGTATCTGGTGTTCATTTTTGCGGGCAATGCCCAGACCAAACCCATATTTAAAGATGGTGAAGCGCAGATGGTAGCTGCTTTTTCCGATGCATCAAAATGGATGCGGCATGACCTTTTTGTTGAAACTGAATTCGATACCGATGGCGATGGAAAATTGGACCGTATGCACGTATCGGTTACCCGTCCGGAGCAGACCGAAACAGAAGGGTTGAAATTACCAGTGGTATATGTTTCCAGTCCCTATTTTGCGGGTGTCGCCGGTGATGTAGAAGGACTTTTCTGGAACGTGGAACATGAGTTGGGGGAGATGGCAGAAGAAAGGGTCCACCCAGAGGTGGTGCGTAGGGGCAAACGCCCAATAATCTCCAATTCTCATATCAACAAATGGGTGCCCAGGGGCTATATCGTGGTACATTCTTCCTCACCAGGAACCGGACTTTCCCAGGGATCGCCAACCGTAGGAGGTGATAACGAATCCTTAGCGCCAAAAGCGGTTATTGATTGGTTGAACGGCCGGGCAAAAGGATATACCGAACCTTATGGAAACGAGACTGTTGAGGCGTATTGGTCTACAGGAAAAGTGGGTATGACGGGTACTTCGTACAATGGCACTATTCCATTGGCGGCGGCAACCACAGGTGTTGAAGGTTTGGAGGCCATTATTCCGATTGCCCCAAATACCTCGTACTATCATTACTATCGGTCAAATGGACTGGTAAGGTCGCCAGGGGGATATTTGGGTGAGGATATAGATGTACTCTACGACTTTATCCATAGTGGCGATGAAGCGAAACGGCCCTATAATAATAAAACGATCCGCGATACTGAAATGAAAAATGGTATGGATAGGATTACAGGGGATTACAATGATTTTTGGGCAGGTCGTGATTATTTGAACGATATGGAACCGATGAAGGCAGCTTTACTGATGTCACACGGGTTCAATGATTGGAATGTGATGCCCGAGCATAGTTATCGCATCTATAATGCGGCAAAGGAAAAAGGACTGCCGGTACAGATTTATTACCATCAAAATGGGCATGGTGGTCCGCCTCCCATGGAGCTCATGAACCGTTGGTTCACCCGTTATTTACATGGTATTGCCAATGGAGTGGAAAATGACCCAAAGGCTTGGATCGTTCGTGAGGGTGCCAAGCCAGCAAATCCTACGCCTTATAAAGATTATCCCAATCCTGATGCGTCTTTGGTGCCACTCTTTCCCAATAAGGGAGGGAATAAAAAAGGTGTGCTGACATCTAAAAAGACAACAAAGCAAGATAAAGAGGTGCTTGTTGACGATGTTACAAAATCAGGGAGCAATTTGGCTAAAATGGAGCAATCAATGCATAGATTGCTTTACGTTACACCAAAACTGACCCAAGATGTACACATTTCAGGTGTTCCCAAAGTGACCGTAAAACTGGCCAGTAGTAAACCGGCGGTGAACCTTTCCGTTTGGTTGGTTTCCTTACCTTGGAACGATGCGGAGAATGCCAAGATAACTGAAAACATCATCACCCGTGGCTGGGCAGACCCCCAAAACCATAAATCAATATGGGAAAGTGAACCCCTTAAACCAGAAAATTTTTATAAGGTTACGTTTGACTTAATGCCCGACGACCAGATTATTCCTGTAGGTCAGCAAATAGGCCTCATGATTTTTAGCAGTGACAAGGATTTTACATTGCACCCAAAACCTGGGACAAAGCTCACCCTAGACCTAAAGGGCACACAGTTACAATTGCCTGTTGTTGGCGGCAAAGAGGCGTTTAAGGACGCGATGGACTGATCCACAGCGAACCTTGGATTTGACGGCTACAGTTTTTTGAACAGTTTCCCAGATTCGGACAGTACATATCCGATGATTTCGTTTTTGGCATCCCTCTTAAAAAAGATGGGCTCGCTGCCCACATCAGAAAACACATCGCCCTGCTCATGGTAAATGGGATAGGTCACACCGTCAATTTGGGCACGTAGTTCGGACGAATTTTTATCGAGCTGTAGTATAATCTGTTTATTTTGCTTGTATTCATAAATGCCCTCAAAGGCTTTCAATTGGTTGGTTGAAATTTTTTGTACATAGGGGGTATCATTTGATAGTATCAGTCCATCCCCAATATTCCAATTGTCATATTCCATATAATAAGCGGTACGTTTTGCGGCGTTTAATCCCTGCAATTTTGCTACTAAATGAAGAGCGCCATCTATTCCTGCTGAAATACCAGCAGTAGTAATTTCTCTGCCATTATCGACAAAACGTACATCCTTTCGAACCTCAATTTTGGGGTACTTGGTTTCCAGATTGTCCAATGCATTGTGAAAGGTGGTTGCTGTTTTTCCATCAAGAATTCCCGCTTCGGCCAAAACAAAAGCTCCGGTACATACAGAAAAATAGTACTGGATATCGTCTTGGTTCTTGACCCAATTGATGACATTCTCGTTTTCAAAGGCAGCCGTGGAATTTCCCCCAAAAAAAGCTAGAATATCTGCTTTTGGGGCATTTTCTATACTGTAGTCGGGTACAACTGTCAAAATACCTTGCGATTTTATTGGCCCTTGGTTTTCAGAAACAGTGAATACCTTATAGCCCGCATAGGCAAATACCTCCATGGGACCGGCAAAATCCAAAACTTCTACTCCGTTCTGCAGGTAAAACGCGATGGTCTTGGACAGGTCTTTTCTAATAAAGACCATATTGCAGTGGGGACAAACACCAGGTCCGTCGTATACTTTTTCATCACACGAACTGTTGCATGGAGGACAGACGTATTTGGGAGTAATAGGAATTGAGTTTTGCGCCATCAGCATAAATGTAAAGAGAAGAAAGCATAGGGTATGTGTGGACTTATTCATTTTTTGAATGATTTTATTTCAAAAGTACCCGGTATGCTATCGAAACAAAAGGACAATAACACGCAGCATTGGGACATTTTTTCAATCAACTACGTCTTCTCTCGGCCGGTGCGTATTTTTTAAGTAACCCGCGTGTTCGATTCTCGCTCTTTAGCCCCACCGCCAAGGCAATGGCACCTATTTTTTCACCTTTGGATTGTAATTGCAATGCCTTTTCAGCGCGCAGCCTTTCCAAATAATTGCCAATGGTGATACCCGTAGTTTTCTTAAAGAGCCGAGTCAGGTTTCTGGGGCTCATATACACCAATTCCGCCAATTCTTCTATTGTTGTTCTTTCTGAAAGATTTTGGGAAAGCCTATCTTGAACCTTATGGACTTTTGTTTCGATGTGGTTGCGATACTGCAAAAAAACACTTAGTTGTGGGTCATTGGCGGTTCTTCGAAAATAGAGGACTACTTCCTTGGCAATCTTGGTCGCAAACAAGGTGCCATACAATTCTTCCAAGATGTATAGGGAGAGGTCAATTCCGGAGGACACGCCAGCACTTGAATAAAGATTACCATCTTTAACAATGAGTCTATCCGAAAGCAGTTTTACTTTTGGAAAGCGGGAGGTAAAATCATTGATATATTTCCAATGTGTGGTACAATTTCGGTCGCCCAACAGTCCCGAAAAACCCAAAACATAAGCCCCAGTGCAAACGGAACATATTTTGGCGTTGTTTTGATATTGGCGGGTTAACCATTCAAAAAAGGTCTTATGATTATCGACAAAATCGTCCCCGAAGAACAAATGGGATTCCAATCCAGGAATAAAAAGGAAATCCTTTTCAGTTAGTTCATAGTTATAGAACGGTTTCAGGTTGCCCAATGTAAGACCCGCACTGGAAAGTGCTTCCTTGTTTGCTTCCAGGGATACGAATAAAGTATCAAGGTTGGCTCCATATTCCCTGGCTTCATAAAAAACATGTGCCGGCCCGGTCAAATCCAATAATTGAACTTCAGGCGGAACCAAAAAGTATATTGCAATCATGTATTTTACAACAAAAAACCCCTGAAAATCAGGGGTTTGAATTTATTCAGGTTGGGGCTGGCTCCAAGGTGGTACAACGTCGTTTGAGCGCGCATAGGCAATCAATTGTCCCTTATGCTCTCCGTTGTGGTCAAGAACGACCAACAGTCCACTTAGTCTGTTCATTTTCATAAATCCAAAATCCACCTCTTCTCCAAATTTAGAAGCTTCTTCTTGGGTGATGATATCCAACATAAAGGTGTTGGATTTTTTTAAGGCTGCAATAACATTGTCCTTGCCTTTAATAGTGGCTTCCATGGTCATAAAATCAACATCTTCGGGTGGAGCGTAACCCATCTTTGATGCCAAAAAGTAATTTGCAGAGGCGATGTGTAGAATTGACTCCCGTACAGAACGAACTCCCTCAGAGGGCCTCCAATCATATTGGGACTCATCAAAAGCTTCGGCCAATTGAACAACTTGTCCTTGAACAAAGCCAACCATTCCTTGAATGGATTTTTGTACTGTTGCATCTTCTTGGGCAAATGCCGCAATAGAAAACATGCAAATAATTGATGCAAGTAATTTATTCATTTTCATTGATTTAAGTGTTTTCTCAAATGTAGGTATTATTTGACCAACTTGCTTTTACCTTGACGTTTCTTTTTGTAAAAGGTCTTGTCTGCGATGTAAAGGGTTTTATCCACTACACAAAAGTCCATGGTGCGGTCTTTGTTGGTTAGAACAGTGGATTTTACGATTTCAATTTCGTTTTCTGCTTTAACTCGGTTTTTAATGGAATCCAACTCTTCTTCCGAAAAGCTAAATTCACCATATAGGGTTTCTTTGGCAGGGCGCTTAAATTTTATGGTGGCACTTTTGTCCCAAACCACATAATTGTCATCCAATAAATTGATCAATTGTACCATAGGAATGGGATCAACAGCTGAAAACATACTTCCCCCAAAAATGGTGCCCACGTAATTTTTGTTTTTCCAACTTAAGGGAATTTTGATGGTAATGTGCGAAAGGTCTTTTGAGACGGTATGGACCCTGCCCGTACTTCTGCGATACATGGGTGACCAATTAAAACCATATTTGAACAATAGGTGGTAACTGACCAAACGTTTGCCAATAGCTGTCATTTTTTGATAGAAAGACATCTGCTTTTTAAAGTTTTGTGCCGATACACATCACGGTATCGCCCTTGTTTATTGGAGGGGTGGCCAAATTGTAGAGGATGATTCCCGAAATAGGGGCTTTATACTCTTCTAAAACCGTCCCGAATTCATCAGTGGTATAACCGACTTTTTGACTCTCGCCTACCGTATCGCCGGCCTTAAGGTCACTATAAAAAATTCCGGATTGCGAGGATCTGATATAGGCCTGATCATTTAACTTGATCGGATTTTTAGCAGTCGTGGCCTCATGCTGATACATCTTTAGTTCCCTAAGCATGTTGTAAACGCCATTTTTGACGAGGGCGACGGCATCTGCTTGAACATTACCTAGTTTGCCTGCTTCAAGGCTGACCCCCGTTTTACCATCTTGAACGGCCTGTTTAAAGGCATATTTGGCGGGCTCGTCGTCCGAAATCGCGTAAGCGTACGAAACCACATATTCAAAGCCGCTGGTTTCTGAAAGTTGTTTGGCCAGTTGCGTTTGTTCCGGTCTATTTTCATTACGATAATAACAAACAAAAGGCAACAAATCTTCAGGAGCATCGCCCCCATGGATGTCCAAAAAGACATCCGTAACCGGAATGATTTCAGAGGTGATATAAGCCGCCAAACGTTGCGTAATTGAACCTTTTGCGTCACCAGGGAAAGCATTGTTGAGGTTGATATGGTCTTGCGGATTGTAAAAAGGCTCGCGACCGTAAAACCCACCTGTGTTGGCAATGGGAATAATAATGAGGTTCCCTGTGAGTTTGTTGGCGTCGAATTCTTGTAATAGTTCTTGTACCGCCATAATGGGTGGATATTCAAATCCGTGAACTCCAGCTACAATGGTAAACACGGGCCCTTCCGATTTACCCTTAACAATAGTGATGGGCAAATGTCCCTGACGGTCGTTATCATCTTTGAACGGTATTCGAAGGTTCTCGGATGAAGGTCTCGAATTGTTTTGAAAACTATTTTGAAAGCTACTTTGGGATAAAAGTGGTAGTGATATCAAGTAGAGGACGACGGTAAATGCTTTGGTCATTGGATATTCCTTTAAAACTTCTTTAATTGATTCACCCAATCCTTCGGAAGGGCCACTTTCTTCAATGAACCGTAATCATAGGGAATGATATCTTGCCTGGATATGGCGGCCAAGCGACGATGACGCTCAGAAAAAATGCCACATTCCAATTTAAAACGGTCTTCCAACAGTTCCAAACACCGGATACCAACAACCACTGTGTCGGGAAAAGTAATCGGAAAAATGTATTTGCACTCTTGCCAACCCAATATAGGGCCTATGTCTAAAGGGTTGAATGACGTATTGATACCCATCTTTTGGACAAATGCTATTCGCGCTGATTCGGCCCATCGCAAATACATAAGGTTATTGACATGTTTCGCAGCGTCCATGTCTCCCCAATGAACGGGGTACCTTTCCTTGATTTTATAGGATTCTAAAGTAATCATGGCTAGGCTATCCCAAAAATGGATACCGATAATTTTCGGGACTCACAAAAGTCTCTTTTATCAAACGTGGGGACACCCATCGTAACAAATTCTGCGCAGAACCTGCTTTGTCATTGGTGCCCGAGGCCCGTGCACCACCAAAAGGTTGTTGTCCAACGACCGCACCGGTAGGTTTGTCATTGATATAAAAATTCCCAGCACTATTTTGCAGCGCTTTCGTAGCTTCATCAATAGCATATCGGTCCTTTGAGAGTACCGCACCTGTAAGGGCATATTCTGAGGTGGAATCCACCAATTCCAGGGTTTTGGTCCAATCCGCGTCCTCATATACGTAAACGGTCACCACAGGTCCGAAAAGTTCGGTTTCCATCGTGGTGTAGCTTGGGTCAGTGGTCACAATTACCGTAGGTTCCACAAAATAACCTATTGATTTGTCATAACCGCCACCTACAAAGATCTTAGCTGTACGGTCTGCTTTTGCCCGATCGATATATTTGGCCAATTTATCAAATGAGCCTTCATGGATGACTGCGGTTATAAAATTGGACATATCCTCCGGAGAACCTGGTGGGTTAAAGCTTTCCACGTCTTTTTTCACCAATGCCAGGATTTCATCAGCAGTGGACTTGGGCAAATATACCCTTGAGGCAGCGCTGCATTTTTGGCCTTGAAATTCAAAAGCACCCCGGATTATGGCCGTAGCTACTTGCTTTGGTTTGGCTGTGGGATGGGCAATAATAAAATCCTTACCTCCAGTTTCCCCCACAATTCTTGGATATGTGCGGTAGGTGTGGATGTTACTCCCAATTTGCTTCCAGAGTTCCTTGAACACATGGGTGGAACCTGTAAAATGGATGCCTGAAAAATCAGGACTGGCCAATATGGTTTCAGTTATCATTACGGGATCTCCCATGACCATATTGATGACCCCGTCAGGCAAACCAGCTTCCTTAAACACATCCATAATTACTTTGGCTGAATAGACTTGCCTGTCGCTCGGTTTCCAAATCACTACATTGCCCATCATGGCTGCACTTGCGGGAAGATTCCCGGCAATTGCCGTAAAATTGAATGGTGTGATGGCATAAACAAAACCTTCCAACGGACGATACTCCACGCGGTTCCAGATACCTTCTGCGGAGTCAGGTTGCTCCTCGTAAATTTGACTCATGAATTCCACATTGAAACGCAGGAAATCAATGAGTTCACAAGCTGCGTCAATCTCGGCCTGATGGATGGTCTTGGATTGTGCCATCATCGTAGCCGCATTGATTTTCGCACGATAAGGTCCGGCAATAAGTTCGGCCGCTTTCAGGAAAATGGCGGCGCGTTGTTCCCAGGTTAGATTGGCCCAGGCCTTTCTTGAATCCAAACAATTGGCAATAGCTTCTTCAATATGACCTTTTTCCGCAGTATGATAGTGCCCTACCACATGTTGATGTTCATGGGGAGGTGACATTGGCTTTATATTTCCGGTCCTTATCTCATTTGAACCGATATAAAGGGGAACCTCAACCTTAGAGCTGTAAAATTCCTTGTATTGCTTTAGAACTTCTTCTCGTTCGGGAGAACCAGGAGCATATCCTTTTACCGGTTCATTGATTGCTGTAGGCACTTGAAAAAAACCTTTACCCATTGCGGCGTTATTTTAGTTGTTATTAATTCCCGCAAAAGTAACGAAAGCGTTTTCGAAAGAAAAAGGAAATACCTTTTAGTTGAGCGCAAAGGGAGCAGCAAGTTTAAACGTGGGAACTTCCACTTCAATACTTTCTGCAGCAGCAAATTGGGCCATATTGAAATGGCCTTTCATGGCCCCTATTGGGGAAGCCAATAAGCAACCGGAACTATACGTATGGGACTTTCCTGGTTTAATGACCGGTTTATTGCCTATAACCCCTTCACCATCGATAGTTTCCAATTCCTTAAGGGAATCAAAAACGTCCCAATGTCTGGAAATCAACTGCACCGTATCCTTGCTCTGATTTTCAATGGTGATGGTGTAGCCAAAGGCATAATGCATTTTATAGTTTTTGAAGAACGTACCTTCAAATGTGGTTTGTACGGAGACCTTAATTCCTTTGGTTACTTGTGTAATCATAGCTTTAGTAGGTAAAAACACTCCCGGTAAACAGTAGGACCACACAAATAAGGGCCAAGAACAGGAATACCGAGTTCAAGAACAAATATTTAATAATCGTTTTAAATACGCCTTGGCCGTAGAACTTTTTCATCGCTTGGAACAGATACACCGAAAAAACCGTAAAAGCCATCCATGCCGTTGCAGTATTGAAAATAGTGTCAATTATCCAGCTAAGGATGAGCAAGATAAATAATAATGACTGGTTGTGGAAACTGAAGATCAAATGATCGGTATAGGTGTAATTTTTTCGGATATAAACCAATAAAATAAAAATGGCAAAGACCGGAAGAAAGAAGAAAACAACAAATGGTAACTTGGCAATGGTGCTTTCCAACCAACTTCCGGGTTGGGTAATCACCCTAAGGGCACTTTTAGATCCGTTAAACGCCATTCTGGTATTTAAAGATTGATCTACTTCATATTTTTGCTGGGCTTCCTCAAAAGTCTTTATGGAGTCTTTTTGCAAATACGTGAAAAAGAACTCCATTTTCCCCATAAGATTGTCGGCATTCCACTTTTCCAATTCTTTAAAATAAGCCTTGGGATTGGCCAGCATCATGGAATCTTTTTTGGCTATCCTATCCATTTCCGTGGTGATGATTGACTGTAGCGTGTCCAAATTTTGAATACCAGGAATGGGAACCCCCTTTAAATTTTCCAAAGAATCCAATTGCTGTAAGGCCTGTTTGGCCGAATCTTCCACTTGGGTACTGTCCTTGGTATTTTCACTATCGTCAAAACTAAAGGACATCGGCCCAGTTCTTTTAAACTTTTCTTTGAAGCCCACTTCATCCAGTTTGGAAAGGTTGCTGTCATAGCCTACCATCAACAAATACAGAAAGGCCAAGCTGAACAAAAAACGAAACGGGTTGGTGTAGGTTACCCTTTTTCCACGGATATAATCTTTGGTAATGGTTCCAGGTCGAATCAACATGGTGGACAGCGTCTTCAACAGTTTTGAGTCGTAGTTGAAGGCATTGGATAGGAATTCATCCAAGAAATCCTTTAAAACCAATTTCTT
Organism: Bacteroidota bacterium; assembly: GCA_039184365.1. Lineage (GTDB taxonomy): Bacteria > Bacteroidota > Bacteroidia > Flavobacteriales > Flavobacteriaceae > Croceivirga. Next base: position 28,264 of record JBCDBE010000022.1, read on the forward strand.
GGTACTGTTGGCCTGGCCGCAGTTCGGACAGAACTTGTCGCCCATATCCAAAACATGACCGCAGTTACGGCATTCCGTACCGCGAAACTTAAGCTCGTAGCGTCCTTTGGTGATTACTTTGATTCTTTTCCCCACTTCCTGGAAGGATATGGAATAAAGATAATTTAATTGCTGATATTTCGGGAATTGGCCGTACCAATGCCGATGATACTATCGTACATCTCTCCAAAATCGCGGTAATAGACCAAAATGAGGTAGTTGTTTTCCGTGAAGTGAAAATTGCCGCTTACCGTATTTAAATCGATAGTACCATCTTCCTTCGCTACAACGTATTTGTAGTTGTAAAACCCTTGTTTGAACAAGTGCTCCAATTCCAAGTTGCCTGTTTCCTCATTGTAGGCCATTTTATTTTCTTCGGAGAGGTCAAAATTATTGTATTTGCCGTAAACGAATACCTTGTCCAAGCCCAAAATTGGATCATAGGGCAGGCTAAAATGCACCTTGGTATATTCTGCCTCTCGGGAAACATCCGTGCCTTGCAGTGTTCGTACTACAAAATCCCCATTGATGTCAGGAAAATAGGTGTATTCATCATTGTTTCTGTAATCGTTGGTAAAGAGATAGTGATGGTACAGTTCCCTCAGTTCAATTCTGGAAATGGCGAAAGTAGGGGAGCGAAGATCCTTGGTGTCAAAGTTAAGAAACTCATTACCTCCATAGAAACTGGTCTCTTGGTCGTATTTGTAGACCAACTCATTCCCAATGGTAAATTGCGGTTTTATATTGTACAGGGCAGTGGGCCAGAAATAGTTTTGCAAAATGGCCACCTTTATTTCCTGTTTTGGATTGACCACTGGAAAACCAGCGGTGTTGATGGTAAACTGAACCACTTGTTTTTCATTCAAAAAATCAAAATCCCTGGAACGTTTTACATCGCCACCGACGTTAACCAAGTTTTTATAGACGACGAACCGCCTTGAAAACTGAAGGTCATTATTGCTATTGTAGATTTCAAGAAAATAGTTCCCTGTTACTTTGAGTGATACTTCATTGTTGGGAATGGTCAATCGAGAATTGGAGTAGGGTTGTAATGTGGTCAAGCTATTTCCATAATCAATAATACGTTGGTTGTCCACTCCATCCAGATATTGTGATTTCAATAATTGTGAAGGTGTCCAATCGTAATCGCAATGGATGATCCTATAATAATAATCTTGCTCACTGGCGCTCAAATCATCGAACGTCAGGATGATGCGTTCATTTAAGGTAACAATAGGAAATTGATCCTCTGTAGGCCCTGTGAAGATGATTGTTTTTATATGGGGTGCTGGATTTATTTCTTCCAAAACCTGACCAAGTGTCAGTAAAGGAAGCAGCAGTACAAAATGTTTAAAAAAAATACGCATTCTAGGCCAAAATATCAGGTAAAGGTAAACAAAAAGGATACCATACTTTCTAGGGTACCGCATGGTTGGAACTCAATTATTTAGAATAGTTATAAATAAATACTAAGGTTTATACTTAACCCATGCAATATGCGTTTTAAGCCTTAAATTTGCACGGAATTTAGTTAAATCGCTGAAGAAATATGTCCAAAGGCATTAAAATCAAAAAGGGGTTGAACATCAACCTTGTCGGGGCAGCAGAGCAAACCACTTCACCAGCCGTTTCCAGTAACATTTATGCCATTCATCTTAACGATTTTCATGGGATTACCCCAAAGATGATGATGAAGGAGGGTACTGAAGTTAAGGCCGGTGAACCCATATTCTACAATAAAAATAGGGAGGACATGCTTTTTGTTTCCCCGGTCAGTGGTGAACTTGTTGAAATTGTTCGTGGAGCGAGAAGACGGATCCTGACACTAAAAATTTTAGCGGACAAGGAGCAAGTGTTTCATGAGGGCAAACCACTGGATTTGGAGAAGATGGATGCCACTGAACTTAGAAAATCACTTTTGCAATCCGGTTGCTGGCCATTTATAAAACAACGGCCGTATGATATCATTGCGAATCCAGATAAGACGCCAAAGGCCATTTTCATTTCAGGATACAGCACTTCGCCTTTAGCAGCGGACATAGACTATGTGCTTGAGGGCAAAGAGCAGCAATTGCAGGCTGCAATAACGGCGATTGGGAAACTGACCCCGGGAAAAATTCATGTTTCCGTTGGGAACAAGGGGACTTCTCCATTCTCAAAAGTCGAGGGTATTGCATTGCACCAAATTTCAGGACCACATCCTGCAGGCCTGGTAGGTACCCAAATCAATAAAATTGACCCCATTAATAAGGGGGAAGTGGTTTGGACCGTCTCTCCCCAGGACCTGGTTATTTTGGGCGATTTTATTTTAACCGGTCGGTTTAACCCTGAGCGGACTGTGGCTTTAGTGGGTTCTTGTATTAAAACACCAAAATATTACACCACTAAAATTGGAGCGGAGGTTTCTACTTTTTTGTATGCCAGTGGTGTTAAGGAACAAAAATTTAGGTTGATCAACGGTGATGTTTTGACCGGATATCGGATCAAGCCCGATGGGTATTTAGGATTTTACAATACTACGGTCACAGCCATCCCAGAAGGGGACGATTACGAATTTTTTGGATGGAACAAACCAGTGTTCAACAAGATTTCATCTACCAGGGCATTGACTTTCTCGTGGTTAAACCCGAAGAAAAGATACGATTTGGACACGAACACCAATGGGGAACATCGTGCTTTTGTCGTTACGGGAAGGTATGAAGAGGTTTTTCCACTTGATATTTACCCCTTGCAGCTTTTAAAGGCATGTATGGTAAAGGATTTGGATGAAATGGAACAATTGGGACTTTATGAAGTAGCTCCAGAAGATTTTTCACTGACCGAATTTATTTGTATTTCAAAACAACCACACCAACAGATAATCAGGGAAGGATTGGATTTGTTACATCAAGAAATAGGTTAAGCTATGGGACTGAAAGAAAAAATGCATGAAATCAAACTAAAGTATCAAGGCAAAAAAATGGCACCTGCCTATAATGCCATCCATACTTTTCTGTTCACACCAAATGAGACGACCCACTCCGGCGGTCATATTCGTGCGGTGGACGACCTAAAAAGAACCATGAATACCGTGATTCTGGCATTGGTTCCTTGTTTGTTATTTGGAATTTTCAATGCGGGATACCAGCATTATTCGGCCATCAACGGTTTTCCGGAAAATTTCGCTGTTTTAGAACATTTCATTACTTGGGACAACTTTTGGATAGGGGCGATTACCGTCCTGCCGCTGGTTATTGTTTCCTATGGAGTTGGGTTGATCGTTGAATTTATTTTTGCAGTGATCAAAGGGCATGAAGTGGAAGAGGGGTATTTGGTAACCGGAATGTTGGTTCCTTTGATTGTACCCGTGGATACGCCGCTTTGGATGTTGGCGGTTGCCGTTGTTTTTGGCGTCGTTATCGGTAAGGAGGTTTTTGGAGGCACGGGAATGAACATTTTAAACCCGGCTTTGACCATTCGGGCCTTTTTGTTCTTTGCCTATCCTACTTGGATGACCGGTGACAAGGTTTGGGTACATGAAGGTGTTGCGCGCGCAGGAACTGCAGATGCCATTTCAGGTGAAACCATTCTTGGATATTTAGCACAGGGCAATGCCGAAACCATGTACGCCAAATACGATTTATCCGAGATGTTCTTTGGATTTATTCCTGGGTCGGTTGGTGAAACATCAACATTCCTGATTCTTCTTGGCGGCCTCTTCCTAATCTTCACTAAAATAGCAAGCTGGAGAATTATGTTGAGCGCAGTTGTTGGTTCATTGGTTATGGGGCTGATTTTTAACGCTGTCGTTGACTTTGGTTGGATACCGGAGTACAGTAAGTTTTATGGACTAATGCAATTTGCTTCCTGGAAGCACTTAATCGTGGGTGGTTTGGCCTTTGGTATTGTGTATATGGCCACGGATCCCGTAACTGGTTCGCAAACCAATAAGGGAAAGTGGATTTATGGGTTCTTCATAGGATTTATATCCGTAATGATACGCGTGTTCAACCCCGGATATCCAGAAGGCGTTTTCCTGGCTATTTTATTGATGAACGTTTTTGCACCGACCATCGATCATTATGTGGTTCAAGGGAATGTACGAAGGAGAATGAAAAGACTTAAAAATGCTACCATTTTACCACAGCCATCTGATGATAAGGCAGAGGCTTTAAAAGTTGAAACGGTTTAAGTTATGGCCATCAATACAGAAAAAAATAGTTACACCATAATATTTGCCATTGTTATGGTCATCGTGGTTGGTTCACTTCTTGCTTTTTTAGCATCAGGGCTAAGTGGCCGTATCAAGGAGAATGAGCGTTTTGAAAAGCAGCAAAACATCCTTTATGCCATGGGTGTAAATGAAAATACAGCAGATAGTGGAGTGAACTTTATCCCTACCGCTGTGGTTGAAGAAAAGTTCAAGGAACGCATTACGGAACAATATATCCTTAGTAATGGCGAAGTTAAAGAAGACGATACTGCTTTTGCCCTGGATGTAAAAAAAGAGATTGCCGCGTTCAAAAAAGGAGAGGACGCCAAGCTGCCCATTTTTGTCGGCGAAAAGGATGGTGAGAAAGTTTATGTTCTACCGATGTACGGTAAGGGATTATGGGATGCTATCTGGGGATACATTTCCGTTGATAAGGAAATGGTGGTACAAGGGGTTTATTTTGACCATAAGGGAGAAACCGCCGGCCTAGGAGCCAATATCAAATTGAGATTCTTTATGGATGACTTCATTGGCGAATCTTTACTGGAAAATGGAAGTTATTCTGGCATTACGGTTTCAAAAACCAATAACGACCCCCTGAATGAGGACAAGCAGGATAATGAGGTGGACGCCATAGCAGGTTCTACCATTACCGGTAATGGGGTTACTGCCATGATCAAGGAAACCTTGAAAGCTTACAAACCTTATTTGGAAACAATCAGAACAAATTAAGATGGCACTATTATCAAAAAAAGATGCGAATCTAATTTTAGACCCATTGGCGGACAACAACCCGATTACCATTCAGGTTTTAGGTATTTGTTCAGCTTTGGCCATTACAGCTGAACTAAAGGCTTCTTTGGTTATGTCCGTCTCGGTTATTTTTGTAATGGGTGTGGGAAATGTTGTTATTTCCTTACTTCGAAACCTTATTCCCTCAAAAATCAGAATTATTGCCCAACTTATCGTTGTAGCGACCTTGGTCATCGTTGTGGACCAAGTGTTGAAGGCTTTTCAATATGAACTTAGTAAAACCTTGTCGGTATTTGTGGGCCTAATTATAACCAACTGCATCATCATGGGCCGTTTTGAGGCGTTCGCCTTAGGCAATGGTGTTTGGCGTTCCTTTTTGGACGGTATCGGAAACGCCTTGGGTTATGGGGTCATACTTATTATTGTTGGTTTCTTTAGGGAACTTTTAGGTGCAGGAACACTATTTGGAATACCTGTGCTGGGCGACCCTATTGCAAAAACGGGACTTTATGCCATAGGATATGAAAACAACGGATTTATGATCATACCTCCGGCAGCATTAATTGTTGTAGGTGTGATCATTTGGGTACAACGTTCCAGAAACAGGGCACTAATTGAAGAAGCATAAATATTGGTACAATGTTAGAGCATTTAGAATTATTTTTTAAATCCATATTCATTGACAACATGGTTTTTGCCGTGTTCTTGGGTATGTGTTCCTACTTGGCAGTTTCTAAAAAGGTGGCTACTGCGGTCGGTCTGGGTGCAGCCGTCATCTTCGTTTTAGCGGTTACGGTTCCCTTGAACTGGTTATTGGACCAATATCTATTGCGGGATGGTGCATTGGTATGGCTTGGCCCGGAGTACGCCGATTATAATTTGAGTTTCCTATCCTTTATTATGTTTATCGCTACCATCGCAACAATGGTGCAACTGGTAGAGATTGTGGTGGAGAAATTTTCACCATCCTTGTATAATTCCTTGGGCATTTTCTTGCCATTGATTGCAGTTAACTGTGCAATCCTAGGAGGTTCGCTATTTATGCAGGCTAGGGAAATTCCCTCTTTGGGACTGGCCCTGAATTATGGTATCAGTTCGGGAATTGGTTGGTTTTTGGCCATTTTGGCCATTGCCGCTATTCGCGAAAAGATCCGATATTCCAATGTTCCCGCTCCTTTGAGAGGACTTGGAATTACATTTATTATTACCGGTTTAATGGGTATCGGTTTTCAGAGTTTTGGAGGAATGTTAACGGGAGACAATGATCCTCCCGAAGGTACTGAAACGACCACTGCCGAAAAAATTGATGAGAAGAAAGTAATGGACAAGGAGTTGGAGTCTGATGAAAAGACCGTCTCCTATAACGATGTAATAAACGAATAAAATGATGTTAGCTACTACTACTGGTGGTACCATTGTTATCACTGTTGTTGCCTTTTTAATTTTGTTGTTGCTTTTGGTGGCCTTGTTGTTATTCACTAAAGAAAAATTATCGCCCTCCGGTCCGGTGACTTTGACCATTAATGGTGAAAAAAAGATTGAGGTTGCATCGGGAGGAACACTTTTGTCTACCCTAGGGAATCAAAAGGTCTTTTTGCCATCGGCCTGCGGAGGAGGGGGAACCTGTATTCAGTGCGAATGCCATGTACTCTCCGGTGGGGGAGAGGCCCTTCCTACGGAAACGCCCCACTTCTCCAGAAAGGAGCTGCAGCATGGTGCGCGTCTAGCTTGCCAGGTCAAGGTGAAGCAGGATATGGAAATCACCATTCCTGAGGAAGTATTCGGCATTAAAAAGTGGGATGCTAAGGTCGTTCGGAACTATAACGTGGCTTCCTTTATCAAGGAATTTGTTGTTGAAATTCCTGAAATGATGAACTACAAGGCGGGTGGATATATCCAGATCGAAATTCCGCCGTGTGAGGTCAAGTATGCAGATATTGACATCACGGCCCACCCTGAAGAGCACGAAACCCCGGATAAATTTCAGGCTGAGTGGGATAAATTCAATCTTTGGCCATTGGTCATGAAAAACCCTGAGTTGGTGGAAAGGGCCTATTCTATGGCTTCGTATCCAGCCGAAGGCAGGGAGATTATGCTCAACGTGCGTATTGCGACTCCGCCTTGGGACCGTTCCAAAAATGGATGGATGGATGTGAATCCTGGTGTAGCCTCGTCCTACATCTTTAATCTAAAACCTGGGGATGATGTCATCATATCTGGGCCATATGGGGAATTTTTTATCAATGAATCGGATGCCGAAATGTTGTATGTTGGAGGTGGCGCAGGGATGGCTCCCATGCGCTCCCACTTGTACCACTTATTTAAGACGTTAAAAACGGGACGAAAGGTGACGTATTGGTACGGGGGACGTTCAAAAAGGGAATTGTTTTATTTGGACCATTTTTACCAACTTGAAAAGGAGTTTGCGAATTTCAAGTTTTATTTAGCGCTTTCTGAGCCTTTGGAAGAAGATAATTGGAAAGTAAAGAAGGACATTAATGATGAAGAAGGGGATGGTTTTGTAGGGTTCATACACAACTGTGTTATAGATAATTATCTCGACCATCATGATGCACCCGAGGATATTGAACTGTATTTCTGTGGTCCACCATTGATGAACAAGGCGGTTCAAAAAATGGGGGAGGATTTTGGTATTCCAGATGAAAACATCTATATTTTTACCTACAGAAGATCTTGCCCGCAATGCGCACAAAGCGTTAAGTGCTCATGGTGTAGACGCCTGCTTTTATTGGTATGACA
>JBCDBE010000023.1:0-35244 GCA_039184365.1 Bacteroidota bacterium
ATCGGTATCATCAGGAGAGTCTATATAGAGTTCTTCTTGGTCGGCAGTACTTTCCGCCTCACAGGAAAATAGACCAATGGAAAATATGGCTATCGCTACAATGGAGAATACTTTTTTCATAATGTTATTGCTTTAAGGATTTATTTGGTTTATTGAATCTCTGCTGAAAATTAGCGGGAAGGCCACAGGGGAGGGGATAGGGCTTGCTTCACCGTGTGAAAGCATTACTTTTAAGGGTGGTTGCCCCTGTTTTGATAGAATTTGCTCAATTAAGGGCGTTGATGGCGTTTTTGGAGAGCAGGGACTTTAGCTCGTCAATTTTGTCCCGGTAGGATTTTGAGAACGGCAATTGGTTATCGCTATTGCGCAACGAGCAGGTATTTTTACCATAATTGATTCTGGATACATACTTGGTGTTCAGTATATAACTTTGATGCACCCTGATAAAGTTTTTGGGAAGTGAGTTTTCAAAGGTCTTTAAGGTCTTATAGGCACTGATGATTTGCCCATCCCGCATGATGAAGTCCGTGGAATTGTTATCCGCCCTCAGGTATAGGATTTCATTGGTATCCAAATAGTGGTAGTCGTTATAGGTTTTAAGGCACAAGGTAGCGGGTATTTGTTCTTTTGGAAGTTGTTTCCGGAGTTTAAAGACGGTCTTTCGTATCTCAAACTCGCTATGGGGCAATATCCAATAATCAAAAAAATTGCCCTTGATGGCGTCATAGGCGTACTCTTTTGATGTTGAGACCGCAATTAACAACGGAAGTTTGTCCATATACTGGTGCAACTGCATGACCATTTGGAATACAAGGCCTGCGTTTTGTGAAAGGTTCACAATGACCAAATCCGGCAGGGTCTTGAGAATAAGGTTCAATCCGTCCTCGGCTCCCCTTGCGGTTCCCGTATGGTAAAAGTCCCCATATTCCTGCAATTGTAGCTGTAATTGAAGGTTTGAGGCTGCATCCGTATCGATAATGGCGTAAGAATAGTCCATCCCTAAATTACTGATTCTAAGGTACTACGTCCATTTAAAACCTAATTGCGTTTTTCCCTTAAAATATTTGGGGTTTTTCTATAAAATAGGGCTTTTTTATGGCTGATTTAGCTCATAGGCCCCCAAATCGGGGGATGGGATTCTGGAAACCCCTAAAATATCAAAGGGAATTTCAAGGGCGATATCCAAATCACCAAAATCCAGAATTTCGGAATCCGGTGTCAATTCAAAATCATTTTTGGTTGTGTCCAGGAAAGAAATGGAAGGATTGATCAAAACGTTTTGGTACCGGGTTGCATCTTCAAAATTGTAGAATGGGTCATCTAAAAAATCCTGCCGGCTATCCCTGAATTTTATGGAACAGTTGAGAAACCGGTAATTGAACGCACCATCGCCCTCATTGGACAACTGCAGTTCCAAATCCCTGTTTCCATCAATGATACAATTTGAGAACGAGGCATTTATGAGGTCCTGGGAGGAGAGTTGGTCAGCTCCTGTGTTTAGATGACCATCAATGAGAAGGGCAGGGCTATTTCGAAATCCAGAGGTCCAATAATTGGCAATGGTACAATGTCTTAGGACGTAATTTCCGCCTAAGTTGCAGTACAGGGAAAGGTTCCCCGCATTACCAAAAACACTGTTTTGTGCCTCTAGGTGAGCTGTTCTTGCCCAAAGGTTGACGTTTAGGCTATTGTGTATTTGCGAGTTGGACAAGGTCAAGGTTGGGTCGTCCAAAAGTCCGTCCCCATCCACTAAAAGTCCGACCGTAGCATTTCTAATGGTTAAATACTCAATGGAGTTGGCTGTACTGCCCATGGCTAACCAAACCGTTCCCCACTGGCCGGCCACATTTTCAAATTCGGGTTCCAAGCGGTCGCCTTCAAAAATCACTTCATTTTCCAATACTTCGCTATCTGAACTCAATGCACCTTGGACTTGAAGGGAACCTCCGGTTCCTACAAGAATTCCGGAGTCTTTATGGAAATGTACTCGACTCCCCGCCTCTATGGTGAGGGTCTTTCCGTCGGCAACAGCAGCGTATCCATAAATGACATAAGGTTTTTCCTTGGTGAAAATGAGTTCGCTATCCTCCAGGACAAATCCCTCGATCCTAATTTCATTGCCATCCTCTCCCAATCCCAATAAAAGGGTTTCCGTACTTCCGTCCGATTGTGTTGAGGGATAGAGGAATATGGCATCCCGTACCAAAGTAACCAGTTCTACCACCTGAAAGTTTCCTGTTGCCCCAAAACGAATGGCATCTGTATGTAAAAATTCATTTTGTCCCGTAGAGGCAATATCAAATGTGGTTTCCACAAAAACAAATAGGCTGTCCTTGGCAAGAAGTGGAACATTTTCAAAACGATTGCCAGCCATTCCATCCACATTAAGACGGTATTTACTGTCCGTTTCATTCCTTAGTGCTATTATGGGAATCGAGATGTCCTCACTGCTTCTATTGTAAACTTTTAAGGTGTAGGTACTGCTACCTATGTTGGTGAAAACCGTATCAAGGAATACGGTGTCCTGGGAGAATTCAAGACTTCCCGTGGTTGGGGTAAACTCGAAGTCCTCACGGCAAGAACCAAAAATACAGAGGATCAGTAAGGCAAGTACAGAAATCAGTTTAAGCCATTTTTTCATCTCCATTGGTAAAAAGCGCTTGGATATTGGCAGGTACCCTTATCGGTTTTAGTGTCTTTGGGTGTACTGCACACCACTCGGTTATAGCTTTAACCAAGATTTTATCATTTTTATTGTTTTTGATGCTAACCAGGCGAATGGAAATGGGCCCTTTCCATTCAATGACCTTTGTGGTCATTTCTATGGAATCATTGAGCAACGCACTTTCATAATAGGTAATATTGTGGTTTCTTACTACCCAAATAATCTCATTGAGAACTCTCTTTTCAACTACATTTTCCCAGTGCTCTTTTGAGATTTTCTGGACCCATTCCAGATATCGAACATTATTGACATGGTGAAGTTCGTCAATATCTTCTTGTTGGACTTGGATGTTCTTGCTATAGGTGGACATTTTATTTTTTGACGATTTCTACCTCAAAAAGTTTATTCCAGTTCTTTCCGGTCACAAAAAAGGTTTTTCGTTTTGGGTGATAGGCCACACCGTTGAGCACATCCAAATCTGGATGCTGTTCCACCCTATCCTGTAGGCCGCCAAAATTAATGACCCCTTCAATCGCGCCGGTTTTGGGGTCGATAATCATCATACTCTGTTTTTGCCAAACATTTGCATAGATTTTTCCATTGGCAAATTCCAACTCGTTTGCCTTATTGAAAATGGATTTGTGGGTTACGGTTTCAATATAGCCTTCCTCGGCAAGGGTATTGGGGTCGAGTTTCCATATTTTTTCGGTACCGTCGCTTTTATAGATTACTTGGCCATCATTGCATAGGCCCCAACCTTCTTTGCTGTTTCCATAGCTGAAACTTCCTGTTTTTTCTAGGGTGGAAGCATTATAGGTATAGCCAATACCGCTTTGCCACGTAAGTTGTACCACCTTATTCCCAAAAATGGTGAGCCCCTCTCCAAAAACCGACTTGTCCAAGTCCACCTCACCATATATTTTGCCGGTCTCAAAATTGAGTTTTCGCAACACTGATTTTGAAACGTTACTTGGGTTACCTGTACTTTCAAATAGCGTATCCCCATGAAATTCAAGGCCTTGGGTAAATGCATTTTTGTCATGCGGATAGGTATTCAAAACGTTGTAGGTATACACTTGGGGTACGGTCTTGGATAGAATACGGATGTTTTTTTCAATTTCCACAAAAGTATCATCATACTCCACCTTTGCTTTTAAAACCTTATTTCCTAAACTGGTGGATTCCAAGGTTATTTTACCGTCTTTGATTTCAATCTCTTCATCCTCAAGGAAATAGACTACGTTTTTGATGTCTTTTTCCTTTTTGTTTTTGATGGCAATACCAATCAAATCCCCATCTTGAAACTGTTTTTTTCTCCCCTCCAACTGAATTTCAAAAAATTTGGACGGGTCTTCGCCATTGCTGCATGAATCGGCCAACAAACTGGTCAGTAAAAAGAAAACGATGTGAATGCGCATGTTGTATTAAATGTTGTTTTATGCCACCAAATTACATATGTACTGGGATTGGAACAAATTTAAAAGGTCGTATATTTGCCAATGGCAAGTCCTACACGACCAGCTCCTACAAAATCCCCCAGGGCGGGAACGCAGCAAGGGTATGTGGTTGTAGCGGTGCGATGTAGGTAGCTTGCCTTTTTTTGTGGATGTTTATCACGTGCTACCTTAGCTGCACCAATGGAAAATAACGTTGTTCTGATTACTGGCGGTTCTTCCGGAATAGGGAAGGTTACGGGACTATACTTATCCTCGCTAGGGATGAAAGTGTACGGCACCACAAGAAACTTGAAAAAATACACGGACTTCAACTCCTTTACCCTTTTGGAGCTCGATGTAAAAGAGCCTGAGGGCATTGAAAGGGCCGTCAGTCGAATCATATCCGAAGAGGGAAAACTGGATGTCTTGATAAATAATGCTGGAGTGGGTATTACAGGACCCGTTGAGGAAACGCCGATAGAAGAAATCAAAAAGGTATTCGACACTAACCTTAATGGTCCAATACGGATGATCCAGGCCGTTTTGCCCCAAATGCGCAAGCAGGAGAAAGGTTTGATTATCAACGTGACTTCAATTGCAGGGTATATGGGGTTGCCTTTTAGGGGCATTTATTCTGCAACAAAAGGAAGTCTGGAATTGATTACCGAAGCACTGCGAATGGAGACCCGGACTTATGGAGTACACGTGGTGAATTTGGCCCCCGGGGATTTTTCGACCAATATTGCTTCGGGGCGATACCATTCGCCAATCTTGGACGATTCCCCATACAAGGCCTATGCCAAAACATTGGAGTCCATTAACGAGGATGTGGAAACCGCACAAGATCCCATTTTGGTTGCCAAGAAAATATATGCCATTATAAGAATGAGGAATCCTGGAGGGCATTATTTAGTGGGTACTTTTTTGCAAAGGCTTTCGGTTTTTTTAAAGAAAATATTACCTGATAACGTATTCGAAAAGTTACTTTTGAATCATTATAAACTGTAACCCTATTAATCCGAAAGATAGACATGAAATTTTTTATAGATACAGCGAATTTAGATCAGATTAGAGAAGCTCAAGAATTAGGGGTCTTGGATGGCGTAACCACCAATCCATCACTTATGGCCAAAGAGGGCATTACGGGCCATGATAACATCTTGAAACACTACATTGACATCTGTACTATTGTGGATGGTGATGTTTCCGCGGAGGTGGTTTCAACGGATCTGGAAGGAATTATTAAAGAGGGTGAAGCCCTTGCGGAACTTCATGAACAGATTGTGGTGAAGGTACCCATGATAAAAGATGGGGTAAAAGCTTTAAAATATTTTTCCGATAAGGGAATAAAGACCAATTGTACCCTTGTTTTTTCTCCCGGACAGGCGCTACTGGCTGCCAAAGCAGGAGCCACGTATGTATCGCCATTTTTAGGACGTTTGGATGATGTTTCCACAGATGGGTTGAATTTGATTGCCGAAATCAGGCTTATCTATGACAATTACGGATTTGACACTCAAATTCTTGCTGCGTCAATTCGTCATACGATGCATGTTATTGATTGTGCCAAAATAGGTTCGGATGTCATGACCGGTCCTTTAAGTGCCATTGAAGGGTTATTGAAACATCCCCTTACTGATATCGGACTGGAAAAATTCCTTGCGGATTACAGGAAAGGGAATTCCTAAGTTAAGGATGGAAGGTGCACTGAGGGAATCCATGAGGCCCTTGTATCGGGAAATACATCCGGGTGTTAGGGCTTTTTCTTGGGTTCGAAGGAAGCGTAAAGATTACCGAAAGCGTTGACGATCAAGGTATCCTTTGTGACCACACATTTATTTAGATGGTCAACAATCAGGGTGTTCTGAACAGTTTCAAAATTTTCTCCCCGATACTGATTCCGAAGGTCAAAATCAGTTGCTTGAAGTATGGCATTCCATTCAGGTTTGGCAGTACTTAGGTTGATTCCTACAAATCGGTGTTCCGGATGCAACTTTTTTAGTTTTTTAACCTGTTTGGAGACATTTTTAAAATGTCTCTTCTGATCTGCTGTCCAAAAATAGAAGACCGTATTTCCATCCCTGGAAATTTCCTTCAATGTCGTGGTATTGCCTTGGGAGTCTTCCAAAACAAGATGGGGCAATGCCTTATTGGGTTGTAGACTTTTAATCCCTTTAAAAAGATATTTAATTTCTTCAACATGTGCTTCATTGTTGGAAAATGACTCGAAATCTTGAACAAATTTATCGCACTCATCATTGGCCATATGTACTTTAAGAAGAAAATCCATGGCAACATTCCTAAGAAGGTTATCCCTTAAGTGTTCTTCTGTCACCAAGCTATCGATCATGACCATTTTATGTTTATTGAGATGAAGCTGGCCAGCAGCGGAGTGAAATTCCTCCTTTCCGCAATCTTTGAGGCAGGCCATGTAAGAGAGGTTGCCAAAATGGTGCTTCATAAAGTCATAATAGGGCTTAAAATAACTCAATCTTTTGTCGTTGAGGTTGAGCTGCTCCCGATAACCGTAGAAGTCAGCGCCCAATTGGTGGAAGGTATCCTCCCCGGTCTTTTTTTTATGGTAAAAGGGATATTTTTCCATGTACAAAAAACTGGTATAATCCACAGAGGCCCTGGCCAAAGCATAGCCATTTTCAGAAATTTCCTCATTGTTCAACAAAAGTTCCAATTCTTCCAACTTTTGGCTTTGTAAGGAATCCATTTTCCTACTAAAGTCCTCCGGAGGAAGGGTAAAATAGGAATAGACCAAATGTTCTTCATCTTCGTGGGTCAGGAACATCTCGATCATAAAATTATTGACAACATCATTGTCTCCTGAAAACACCAATGATTCATCAAAATAGGCAGGGGAAGCATTCAGGCGAATCAATAAACTATCCCCTTTCTCCAAAAAAACGTATTGCAGTTGGGGTGCGTGTTTAAAATGGTGCAAGCCCTCATCTACATTGTTCAAAGTAAAGGAAAACCTGTTGTGCTCATTAAGTTGGGCGGAATCCACAACCGCATCGTTTTTGTAAAGCACCACATAATCGCTTGTAGGATTAACGATTTCACCTGCAAAATAAACAGTTTCTTTCGGGGTGTTTTCTTCCGTACAGGAGAGTAAACCAACAAAAAAAGAAAAAAGTAAAAGTTGCCTCATACGCATCATTGCAATAACAAACTTAACCATCGGTAAAAAGGGGGGCTGTTAATGAGCAGTTAAATGTTGTTAAAGCATCATTTCAACCCGTCAAAATACATCTTCCCTGGGTTATTTTTCAGTCTCAATTTTAGCTATTTTTGCAAAAAATTTAAACAATCATGCTTTCAGTATCAAATTTGTCCGTTCAATTTGGAAAAAGGGTACTCTTTGATGAGGTCAACGTTTCCTTCACCCAAGGGAATTGCTATGGGGTAATAGGAGCCAATGGAGCGGGAAAATCCACCTTCTTAAAAGTACTTTCCGGAAAAATTGACGCCACCTCCGGTCATGTGCATATGGAACCGGGAAAGCGTATGTCCGTTTTGGAACAAAACCACAATTCCTTTGATGGGTTTCAAGTTTTGGAATCTGTGGTTATGGGAAACGGACCCTTACACAAAATAAAAAAAGAGATTGATGCCTTGTATGCGGACTACAGTGATGAAAACGCTGAAAGGATAGGGGAGCTACAGGTGGAATTTGAAGAAATGGACGGCTGGAATGCTGAAAGCTCCGCAGCCGCACTGTTGTCCAATTTAGGCATTGCAGAAGATTTGCATTATACGTCCATGGCCGAATTGGATTCCAAACTTAAGGTTCGTGTTCTTTTGGCGCAGGCGTTATTTGGTCATCCAGATGTCCTGATTATGGATGAGCCAACCAACGACCTGGATTATGAAACCATTGCTTGGTTGGAGAATTTTTTGGCCACTTATGACAACACGGTTATTGTGGTCTCTCACGATAGGCATTTTTTGGATGCGGTTTGCACCCATATTGCAGATATCGATTTTGGTAAGATCAATTTATTCAGTGGGAACTATACGTTTTGGTATGAGAGCAGTCAATTGGCGGCAAGGCAAAGGGCACAACAGAACAAAAAAGCTGAGGAAAAGGCCAAGGAACTGCAGGAATTCATCCAACGATTCAGTGCCAATGTTGCTAAAAGTAAACAGGCTACTTCCAGAAAAAAAATGTTGGAAAAGCTAAAAGTCGAGGATATAAAACCTTCGAGTAGGCGATATCCTGCCATAATTTTTGACCGTGAGCGTGAAGCTGGAGATCAAATCCTAAATACGGAGGGGCTTAGTGCCGTATCGGAAGATGGGGACATTCTGTTTGAAAAAGTGGACATTAACTTGGCCAAAGGCGATAAGGTGGCCATTATTTCAAAGGATTCAAGGGCTACCACTGCATTTTATGAGATTGTCACGGGGAATCAAAAACCCAGGTCGGGAAAATTACAATGGGGCGTAACTACTACGCAATCCTATTTGCCTGCCAATAATGACAACTATTTTCAAGATGATATCAATCTAGTGGATTGGCTAAGACAGTGGACCAAAACCGAAGAAGAGCGCGAAGAAGTTTATGTTCGTGGGTTTTTGGGAAAAATGCTCTTTAGCGGGGAAGAGGCATTAAAGAAATCAACGGTACTTTCCGGGGGGGAGAAGGTACGCTGTATGTTAAGCAGAATGATGCTGCTTCGCGCAAATGTGGTTTTGTTGGATGAACCTACCAACCATTTGGATTTGGAAAGTATAACGGCCTTCAATAACTCCCTAAAGAACTTTAAGGGAACGGTATTGATTACCACCCACGATCACGCTTTTGTTCAAAGTGTTGCGGATAGAATCATTGAATTGACTCCCAGCGGCGCCATAGACCGTTACCTTAACTTTGACGATTATATGTCCGATAAGGGTATTAAGGCACAGCGCGAAAAAATGTATGCCTTGCCTGTCAATTAAGCGTTATAATATTTGCTGTTCCAAATTACCGGATTGAAGTTTTTACCCATGGAAAAACCGAAAAAAATGACTACCGCGGCGATGGACTTGAACATAAAAAAGAACATCATCCAGAATTCTGCCGAAGTGTTGTTTTTACTAAACAAACCACTGGGTACCAAAAGGGTGGCCAGATAGCTTATGACCAGGGTGGTCAATCCCAAGTTTACAATGTTCTTAAAGGGCCATACCAATAACTTGCGCAACGGGTGAAGGTCGTTGCCCCACTTATGGATAAGATAGTAGTATCCATTGCCTATGGGGGCAAACAATAAGGGGTCATCCTTATCTTCCAACTTAAAGAGTTTTGATGGAGCCATTATTTTGAAGCCACCTATTTCGGTTTCATGAAGTTTTTCGAGTCGTTTGATTTCTGAAATGGCCGCTTGGGGAATTTTACCTTTAAAGTATTTGCTATTCAAAAACCGCAGTCGGTAATCAATACAGATTTTTTGGATTTGACCAATGTGGAAAATCCTCCCGGTCTCAAGTTGGTCAAAACTAAAATCGTTACTGGAAATTTCTTCTGGTTTCTTTAACCGCTTTGAGATACGTTTCTCCTCTTTTCCATCTTTTTCCAGTATCTGGTATACCTGGTTTAAAAGGTCAGTTTCAGAGGAGGTCTTTCCTTTAAGTGCAGCGAGCTTTTCCTCAATATTGGTTTTGTGGAACGTCATTTTCTTTTTCAGTTTTTAGCAATTATCCCAAAGTTAACCAAATCCAGAATCTTTCCGCAAAAGAAGCACTTGAACAAACATGTTAATATTGTGTTAAATTCCATGAAACACTATCTAGCAATCTGCGTTTTTTTGAACAAAATGCTATCTTACCGACGTTTTGTGCATTTCATCGATAAAACGCAATACTGAAAAGCTTAACCCCATAATTGAATTTGTAATTTTACCATGAAGTTCCCCCAAATCTTTGCACTGTCGGTGCTTTTGGTCAGTACCGTTGGCCTTGGACAGACCAAATCATTAACAACGCTTCCGGTAGGCTTTTCCTTCAATACGTCAACTGAAAATTTAAAGACCACACTGAATTCTGAAAAGCATAAAATACTTTTCGCGGCTTTTGAGCAGGCAGAACTGGAGGAAATCCTGGGCATGACAGGTCCTTTTACCGTATTCGCACCGACCAATCACGCTTTTTCCAAATTTTCTTCCAAAGAGTTGGAAGTACTTTTTAGAACAGAGAACAGAAGAAAATTAAAAGATTTGCTGACCTATCATATGGTGGCCGGAAATCTAACGGCCTCAAAAATTCTGCGGGCCTTATGTAGGGGAAAGGGTAAAGCTTCCTTTACGACAGTTCAAGGAAATAAGATTTTTGCAACCATTCAAGGAACGGACATTCTTTTAACGGATGGTTCGGGTAACCATGCCAAAATAACGGTGGCAGATTCTGAACATACCAATGGAGTCATCCATCAGATAGATCGTGTGATTCTTCCCCCAGGGCTTTGAGATTTCGGTTATCTCAGGCGAGCACCTAGTTTTTGGTTATAACCATTCTCCAATTTTGACATGATTTTGTCTATCTGCTTATCGGTCAATGTCTTGGTGTTGTCCTGTAAAGTAAAGCTTACGGCATAGGATTTTTTCCCCGCGGGAAGGTTCTTCCCGTTGTACACGTCGAAAAGGGTCACCTCCTTTAACAAGTTTCTTTCTGTACGAAAAGCGAGGTCATGGATTTCCTTAAAGGTAATTTGCTCATCCAAGAGCAACGCAAAGTCCCTTTTTACCGAAGGATATTTTGGAATTTCTTCATACTGGATTTTTGTTTCCTGCGCTAAATGCAATAGGGCCCTCCAATCAATATCTGCGAAGAAAACATCATCTTTAATGTCGCAGGACCTTGAAATAGAAGGTTTTACCCATCCCATTGCCCCCAAAAGGATTTTTTTATTTGAAAATGAAATTCCTTCCGAAAATACCGTATGCTGCAGCGGTTCCTCTTTGACGTTCCGTATGCCCAATCGCGCCAAGATGGATGTTATTATTCCTTTTAAGTAAAAGAAATCTGATTTCCCGGAAGTACTGTTCCAATGGGGTTCGTTTAAACTTCCCGTGGAATAAAGGGCCAATCTATCTTCTTCCTCAAAGTCGTTCTCCTTTTTTCTGTATGTTTTACCAAACTCAAAAAACCTCAAATTCACAAGTCTTCGGTTTTGGTTGTAATTCATACTTTGTAAGCCCGTGGTGAGCATTGATGTTCTTAAAACAGATAAATCTGCACTGAGGGGATTCAACATTTCCACTGCTTCGTCTTCTTGCTCGACCAAACTTTCCCTAGCGGTAAGGCTATTGGTCATGATTTCAAAGAACCCATTGGAAGCCAAGAAATTCCCAACCGTATTTTTAAGCCTATGACTTTCAATTTTGGCCGTTTGGGCGATGGAAGCATTAATTTTTTCCTTGAAATGGATATTGTTATATCCAAAAACCCTCAAGATTTCTTCTATGACATCTACTTCCCGTTCCACATCGGTTCTGTAGGAAGGTATGGTAAGCCCAATCCCCGATTCAGTAACATTATTGATTTTGATCTCCAGGGAGGTGAGAATGGATTTGATGGTATCCCTTGGAATTTCTTGACCTATGAGTTTGTTGATTTTATCAAAGCTCAAAAGCACATGCCGGTCTTTTTTCTTAATAGGGTAGAGATCGACAACCTCTGAGCTGATTTCGCCCCCTGCAACTTCTTTAATTAGGGCTGCGGCGCGCTTTAGGGCATACTCGGTAAGTTCAATGTCAACACCCCTTTCAAATCGGAAGGATGCGTCAGTGTTAAGGCCATGCCGTTTCGCCGTCCTTCTAATGGACACCGGATCAAAATAGGCGCTCTCCAAAAATATGGATGTGGTATCCTCGGTGACCCCAGAATGGACGCCTCCAAAAACCCCAGCGATACAAACCGGTCTTTCCGCATCACAAATCATCAAATCGTCTTCATGAAGCTCCCTTTCCACGTCGTCCAAGGTTACAAACTTGGTACCCCTAGGTAATGTTTTTACCTGTATTTTGTGTCCCTTTATTCGGGTTGCATCAAATGCGTGTAAAGGTTGACCC
This sequence comes from Bacteroidota bacterium, assembly GCA_039184365.1. Classification (GTDB taxonomy): domain Bacteria; phylum Bacteroidota; class Bacteroidia; order Flavobacteriales; family Flavobacteriaceae; genus Croceivirga. Next base: position 12,168 of record JBCDBE010000023.1, read on the forward strand.
AACTCATGGAGCACGTAGTTGGTAATGTCCACTACGTTGTTGATAGGGGATAGGCCAATGGCTTTCAAACGGTTCTTGAGCCAATCCGGTGATTCCTGAACCAAAACATTTTTAATGGTTACCCCACAATACCTGGGGGCCAGTTTGGGGTCAATGACCTTCACATCAATTTTTAAAGATCGTTCGTCCACTAAAAAATTACTGGTAGAAGGTGTAATCAGTTCCTTTTTTTCTTTCAACTGCTCAAGACCGGCCCTTAAATCCCTAGCAACCCCAAAATGACTCATGGCATCCGATCGATTGGGCGTCAATCCAATTTCAAAAACGTGGTCCTTCTCAATCTGGAAAACTTCACTACAAGGTGTTCCGGGCGCCAAACTTTGGTCCAATACTAGGATGCCGTCATGATTGACCCCTAGTCCCAACTCATCTTCCGCACATATCATTCCGTGACTTTCTTCCCCGCGAATTTTCCCTTTTTTAATTTTCCACGCTTCCCCTTCTTTGGTGTAAAGTGTAGTTCCAATGGTGGCTACAGGAACTTTTTGACCGGCTGCAACGTTTGGGGCACCGCAAATAATCTGTACGTGTTCCGCACTACCGATATTAACCGTGGTCAATTTCAATCGGTCGGCGTTTGGGTGCTTTTCACAAGTGATGACGTGCCCCACCACCACACCATTTAATCCACCCTTAACCGACTCAAACGTTTCAATACCCTCCACCTCCAAACCTAAATCAGTTAAGAGTGCAGCAGTTTTTTCAACTTCCCAATTGATGTTCAAAAATTGTTTGAGCCAGTTGTACGAAATCTTCATTGCCCCATTTTAAAGTCAGCAAAGATAGGATTTTGGGTGGTTCCATTCAATGGAACCTATAGTAGGTTTTTAGGATAATTGTGAGGATGTTGGTATATTTTCGATATACTTGAAAAATTTTTTAAAAATGATGCGAAGACCCCTACTTTTACTATCCTTACTTTGGATGGTTTCCTGCGAGCAAAAAGTACCCCAGAAATTGGTGTCGGGCGAATGGCGAGGTGAAATGCAGGTTTCGGAGACGGAACGACTGCCCTTTAACTTTTCACTGTCCGAAGTTGAAGTTGGTGGGTATGTGCTTGAAATTAGAAATGCTGATGAACGAATTGAGGTCGACGAAATTTCCATTGACCGTGATTCCATCATCATTAAAATGCCTGTATTTGAAGGGTATATTGCTGGGAAGTTTACCGAAACGTCCATTACAGGTGAGTTTGTAAAGGAAAGCTTGGAACGATATGTCCCTTTCTCCGCTATCCATGGTGAGGCCAGTAGATTTCAAGTGCGGAACGAGGCCAACTACGATGTTTCAGGTATATGGGAGACCAGTTTTGATTTTGATACGGATGCCCCATACCCTGCCAAAGGAATATTTTATCAATCAGGAAATCAACTACAAGGGACCTTCAGGACCAAGACTGGTGATTACAGGTACTTGGATGGGGTATTGGACGGTGACTCACTCAAATTATCCGCTTTTGATGGGGCCCATGTTTTTTTGTTTACCGCTAAAGTGTCTGACAGTACCATGGAAGGCCAATTTTTTTCGGGTAACCACTCCGTTGAAAATTTTAAGGCAAAGCGAAATGCTGCTTTTGAACTTCCGGATGCGAACAGCTTGACCTTTTTAAAGGAAGGGTACGATACTTTTGGGTTTTCTTTTCCCGATTCCTCAGGTAAAACGGTTTCTTTACAGGACGAGCGATTTAAGGATAAAGTGGTATTGGTCCAGATTATGGGCACATGGTGCCCCAATTGCTTGGATGAAACTACATTTTATGTAGAATACCTCAGAAACCACCCAAATCCCAATTTGGAGATTGTAGGTTTGGCCTTTGAATATGCCAAGACCAAAGAAAAAGCCTTCGAAGGGATACATCGACTAAAGGATAGGGTCGGTGTAGAATACCCGATCTTATTGGCCCAGGTAGGTACCAGCAGTAAGTCCAAGGCCAACGAAAAATTACCTATGCTCAATCATGTACTTTCGTATCCTACTACGATTTACATTGATAAAACAGGAGAAGTTCGAAAAATCCATACCGGCTTTAATGGGCCTGCCACAGGGCAAAAGCACGAAGAATTTAAAAAAGAGTTTTCAGAAACCTTGGAAGAACTATTGGGGGAATGATCAAATGATGGTGGATTTGCCCAACCCAATATTTTCATCATTCATATTCATTCGGTCATCATTATCCACAATATTATTGGCGATAAAATCACCTACATGATTGGTGCCGTACTTGCTTTTTGGATCCAAATCCGGAGTGACAATACCTTTTTCCAAGGATATCGCTACTGCTTCCCGTACGGCCATGGCTTCTTCGTATAGTTGAAAATGCTCCAAAAGCATTGCTACGGATAGTATGGAAGCGACTGGATTGGCAATATCCTTTCCTTTTGCTTGGGGATAGGAACCATGTATGGGTTCAAAAAGTGCATTTTCATCCCCAATCGAAGCGGATGCCAATAAACCAATGGATCCCCCGATTACACTGCCTTCATCAGAAATAATATCCCCGAACATATTTTCGGTAAGAATGACATCAAATTGGCTGGGATTCAAAATTATTTGCATTGCTGCGTTGTCCACGAAAAGAAAATCCAATTTGACATCAGGATAACTTTCGCCAATTTTGCTGACCACTTTACGCCATAACCGGGAAGATTCCAGAACATTCGCCTTATCCACCAAGGTGAGTTTATTTCTTCGATTTCTTGCCGCTTTAAAGGCCAAATGGGTAATTCTGCTGATTTCTTTTTCGGAGTATTCACATAAATCTGAAGCAAGGGAACCATCTTCGCTTAACTTCTTTTCGCCAAAATAAATACCTCCCGTAAGCTCCCTGTAAATGGTAAAATCCGTCCCTTTGATACGTTCCTCTTTCAATGGGGATTTGTCTATCAAGCTGGGAAAGACTTTTACTGGGCGGATATTGGTGTACAGCCCCAATTCCTTTCTAAGTTGAAGCAATCCTTGTTCGGGACGTATTTTAGCCTTGGGATCATTATCGTATTTGGGATCGCCGATGGCCCCAAAAAGTACGGCATCGGATTCTTTGCATAGTTGCAGGGTATTGCTGGGCAACGGATACCCAGTCTTTTCAATGGCAATGGCACCAACGGCAGCTTCTTTGAAAACAAAATGATGCCCAAAAGCCTCTTCCACAGCTTCAAGGCAACGAACGGCCTGCGCTATGACCTCGGGGCCAATTCCATCACCAGGTAACAGCGCAATATTGAGATTCATGGATAGAATGCTTAGGGATTTGGAAAAATTGTCAAGCCAAACTGGAGCTATTCACATTACTGGTTTCCACAATTTCATGGATATCCGAGTCCACAATTTCCTTTTTTAGGTCTGCAAACTTTAAAAAGTTTTCATAGACGGTATCCAATTGGGTCTTGGTAAGTTCATACCCCACATTTTTTGCTCGGTATGCTAGTGCTGCCCTGCCACTCCTTGCCGTAAGTACAATGGAAGATTCATTTACACCTACGTCATGGGGATCCATAATTTCATAGGTCTCCCTATTTTTTATTACGCCATCTTGATGTATTCCCGAACTATGGGCAAAGGCATTGGAGCCTACTATGGCCTTATTTGGCTGAACAACCATCCCCATTTTATCCGAAACCATCTGACTGGTATCATAGAGCAATTTGCTATTGATGTTGGTATCCAAATTTAAATCGGGATGCTGGCGCATGATCATTACCACCTCTTCCAAGGAGGTGTTTCCCGCACGTTCCCCTATGCCGTTGATGGTACATTCAATCTGTCTGGCTCCGTTGATGACCCCTGAAATGGAGTTTGCGGTTGCCAATCCCAAATCGTTATGACAGTGGCAAGAAAGAATGGCTTTGTCAATTCCCTTGACATTTTCTTTAAGATATTTCATTTTGGCACCATATTCTTCGGGAAGGCAATACCCTGTGGTGTCGGGAATATTTAGAACGGTAGCACCTGCGGCAATAACTGCTTCGCAGACCCTTGCCAAATAATCATTGTCCGTTCTTCCTGCATCTTCCGCATAAAATTCAACGTCTTCGACAAAACTCTTGGCATATTTTACAGCTACAACGGCCCTTTCCAGAATATCTTCTCGGTTGCTTTTGAACTTATGGGTAATATGGGAATCAGAGGTGCCGATACCTGTGTGGATTCGAGGCCGCTTAGCATTTTTAATGGCCTCCGCAGCAACTTCAATATCTTTTTTAACCGAACGCGTTAATCCACATACCGTAGCATTTTTCACCAATTTTGCAATTTCGTTGACTGATTTAAAATCACCAGGGCTTGAAATTGGGAATCCCGCTTCTATAATATCAACACCAAGTTCATCCAAACGTTCCGCAATGATTAATTTCTGCCCGGTGTCCAGTTTACAACCCGGCACCTGCTCTCCATCCCTGAGCGTCGTGTCAAAAATATGTACCTTATCTTTACCCATGATTATAGCTGGTTTTACCTAATCTTTACGAAGTTAGAAAGCCACGCTTCAACCCTTATTTTTAATACTTTGGTGTTACAACGTTTAAGGAATCAGAGCAAAACGTAAAATATTAAAAATCAGCAGTATAAATAAATTTTTTTACGATGGTTAGCACCTCACGGGATAGTTTGTTTGTTTTGGTGAAATCCCTATCCAAGTCGGAAAAACGGCAATTCAAGCTGTATGTGGGGCGGTTGGGTGTTAATGCAGATGCCAAATTTCTGGCATTGTTCAATTTATTGGACAAGTTAAGGACGTATGACGAAGCCCAGATCCTGGCAAGTGGTATTGTTAAAAAAGCCCAGCTTTCCAATTTAAAGGCCCACCTCTACAAACAGATCTTGATCAGCTTAAGATTAAATCCAGTCAATCAGAATATACGGGTCCAGATTCGGGAGCAGCTGGATTTCGCTACCATTCTTTACCAAAAAGGACTGTACAAGCAAAGCCTGAAGCTTTTGGACAAGGCCAAGAACATGGCCATAGAAAATGAAGAGAAAAATGTGGCCTACGAAATTGTTGAGCTGGAAAAAATAATTGAGACCCAGTATATTACCAGAAGTATTCCAGATAGGGCAGAGGAGTTGGCGCGCCAGGCCAAAGCGCTGTCCGAACACAATCTCATGACCAGTAAACTTTCCAATTTGTCCTTACAACTCTACGGGATGATGCTTAAAGTCGGGTACGTCCGAAATGATGGGGATTTAAGGTCGGTAAGGGATTATTTCGAAGCCCACTTACCAAAGGTAAATTTGGACGAGCTAGGGTTTCGGGAAAAACTATGGCTATACAAAGCGCATTTGTGGTACAGCCTCTTGAGTCAGGACTTTCTTTCGTCCTATAAATACTCAAGTAAATGGGTGGACCTTTTCCATGAGCATGAAGAGATGATATCATTAAACCCCGTCTTTTACTTGAAGGGCAATCATTACCTGCTGGAATCTTTGTTTTTTGTAAAGTACGGTTCCCAGTTCAGGGAAACCCTTCAGAAACTGGAGGAAACGGTTTCCGATAAGGACTTTCCCAAAAACGATAACATTGCTTCACTTTCTTTTTTGTACGTAAACAGTAATAAGCTCAATCTTCATTTTTTGGAGGGCACTTTTGATAAGGGGCTGTATTTGGTCAATATCATAGAATATGGAATAAAAAAACACAGTGACCGTATCGACCAGCACCACATCATGCTGCTTTACTATAAAATTGCCTGTTTGTATTTTGGTATCGGGGACAATAAAAATTGCATTGCCTACCTCAAAAAAATCATCAATAACAAACAGCTCAAAATGCGCGAAGATCTCATGTGCTTTGCCCGTGTATTGAGTTTGGTGGCGCATTACGAAGCGGGTATGGACTATCATTTGGAGGTACAATTGAAAAGCACCTATAAGTTTTTGCTGAAAATGAACGATTTACACGCCGTTCAGCACGAGATGATCAAATTTTTGAGGAATCTGGGGGATATCTATCCCACGGAGTTGAAGGGCGAATTCCAAAAATTGTATACCAATCTCAAACAATACGAAAATCACCCTTATGAAAAGCGTGCCTTTTTGTACTTGGATATTCTTTCTTGGTTAGAGAGCCATTTACAGAATAAGCCCGTAGCTGATATCATTAGGGAAAAAGCATTGGCCATAACAAGATAGAGTGACTTGCAGCTAAAAAACCAACCCCTTACCCATCTTATTGAAATCAACTTGGCCATGCTCTTTGTGAGTACCTCTGGTGCTTTGGGAAGGTATATTGATTTGTCACCGCCCTTGACGATAGCTACGCGAGCGGTTTTGGCCTTTATCATTCTTTACGCCTACTGCAGGTACAAGGGGCTTTCTTTTAAGATTGCCAAGGAGCATCGTTTGCCCATAATTTTAAGTGGCATTTTCCTTGGGTCACATTGGGTGACCTACTTTTACGCTTTACAGCTTTCCAGCGTGGCCATAGGGATGCTCTCCCTTTTCACCTATCCCGTAATTACGGCATTTTTGGAACCGCTACTGCTAGGGACCAAATTTCAAAAAGTGCACCTGTTCCTTGGTTTTTTGGTATTGGCAGGCATTTACCTACTGAATCCAACGTTTGATTTTAAGAATGGGCAAATGCTGGCGGTTGCCATCGGTGTGCTCTCTGCACTGCTGTATTCCCTAAGAAATATCATCTTAAAAAATAGGGTAGGGGAATACAACGGTTCCAGTTTGATGTGTTTTCAAATGGGTATTATTGGAATTGTGCTTGCCCCTTTTTTTCTCTCCAGTGCGCTAGTTGAAGTGCCCAATCAACTTCCTTGGATAGTGACTTTGGCTTTATTGACCACAGCCATTGGCCATACCTTATTTTTGAATTGCTTCAAGTATTTTTCAATAACGACCATTAGTATTTTGAGCAGCATACAACCCATTTATGGCATTGTACTCGGTGCTATTTTTTTGAAGGAGTTTCCCAGTTTGACCACGGTATTTGGCGGGGTGTTGATTTTGAGTGCGGTGGCCATCGAAAGCCTAAGGATGCGAAAATCGTGAAGGGATTTGTCCATATCATTTGATGATTTCATGCCTTTTATGTATTCGAATTCACCAAATTATCCTTTAAGGAAGGGCTACAAGCAGGCTTTCCAAACAGAATCCACAGGAGGGGGTGCCAAAAAAGAAATGGTTTTCCTTTTTACGGGGTGTTCCAAAACCAGTTTTCGGGCATGAAGGTGGATGCTTCCGTTTTTGTTGCTTCGTTCCGAACCATATTTTAAATCTCCTTTAATAGTGCAGCCAATGGAAGCCAATTGTGCCCGTATTTGATGATGACGCCCCGTTTTTAAATTAATTTCCAGCAAAAAGTAGTTATCCAACCTCTTGAGGAATCGGTATTCAAGAATGGCCTTTTTGCTGTTGGGGACCTGGTTGGAATGCGCATACGATTTATTCCGTTTCGGATTGCGTACCAACCAATGCACCAAACTGGCCTCATTTTTGGGAGGAGTATTTGAAACCACGGCCCAGTAGGTTTTTTGTGTCTTGCCCTCGGAAAATAATTTGTTCAGTCTGGGAAGCGACTTGGACGTTTTGGCAAAAACCACAATACCGGATGTGGGTCGGTCCAGTCGATGTACCACGCCCAAATAGACATTGCCCGGTTTGTTGTATTTGACTTTGAGATACGCTTTGACGACATCGGACAATGGCATATCCCCGGTTTTATCACCTTGGACAATATCTCCTGGACGCTTATTGACAACAAGTAAGTGGTTGTCTTCATACAGGACTTGTAAATTGGAGGGATTGGAATGGTGAAAAGTGGGCAAATCTAGTACTGTTCGCTTTCGTTGGGAAAATCCTTTCTTTTGACATCCTTGACATATTTTCCTATGGCGGCGCCCATTTCGTCATAGAGGTTCATATACCGACGTAAAAAACGTGGATTGAACTCATGGGTCATTCCAAGAAGGTCGTGGACTACCAATACCTGTCCATCAACACCTCCACCGGCCCCAATACCAATAACCGGAATGGAGATACTTTCAGCTACTTCTTTAGCCAATTGCGCTGGAATTTTCTCCAATACGATGCCAAAGCAGCCTATTTTCTCCAACATTTTGGCATCTTCCTTTAATTTGTCCGCTTCTGCTTCCTCTTTGGCGCGAACCGTGTAGGTGCCAAATTTATAGATGGATTGGGGGGTTAGACCCAAATGGCCCATGACCGGAATTCCCGCTTGCAGAATACGCTTTACGGAATCTTTTATTTCCACGCCACCTTCTACTTTCACCGCATGGCCTCCACTTTCCTTCATGATTCGAATTGCAGAACGCAAAGCTTCCTTACTATCACTTTGATAGCTTCCAAAGGGAATGTCAACCACCACCAAGGCGCGCTTGGCAGCACGTACTACAGAGCTCGCATGGTAAATCATCTGGTCCAAGGTAATAGGTAAGGTGGTTTCGTGTCCAGCCATTACATTACTGGCCGAATCACCTACCAGAATCACATCGACATTGGCCGAATCCACAATTTTTGCCATGGAGTAGTCATAGGCGGTCAGCATGGAGATTTTTTCCCCATGCTGTTTCATTTCAACCAATGATTTTACCGTGATGCGCTTGTATTCCTTTTTTGCAGTGGACATCCTTATTCAGTTTTGGGTTAAATGTAACTAGTTTTGATTAATTTGTCCATCAATCAAAAGAAGGATATCATGGGATTAAAAGTAGTATTGGTCACTGTTTTTCTTTTAAGCGTTCAAGGTTTTAGGGCTCAAGACTCGGATAAAGAAGCGGTTAGGAAGGTGGTTGAAGGTTTTTTTGAAGCTTTTCACAACCAAGATTCCATTGCTATGAAAAGTTTTGTAGCGGATGATGTGCTGCTGCAAACCACAGGTCGCAACAAGCAGGGTAAAACACAGTTTAGGAGCCAGCCCATCGAAAAACTTTACGAGTCCATAGTCAGTATTCCCGATAGCGTTCAATTTAAGGAAAAGTTGACCTCGTGGAGTATTCAAGTGGATCGTACCATGGCCAATGCTTGGGTGGGCTATGAGTTTTGGCTGAATGGAAATTTCAGTCATTGCGGCATTAACTCCTTTCAGATGGTAAATTTTGATGGGGTATGGAAAATTATTTATCTCATTGATACTAGGGGCCGGGCCGGATGTGGGATTGATTAATAACCAAATTCCAATTCCATAATTTCGCCAATAGGTAATTGTTTCCATTGCGTATTCAGGCCTAGAAAGGCGGACCATATTTTTTCCATGTTTTCCTCGGTAAGATTTTCTGGAAAGGGCAACCCATTTTCATTTAAAATGGACCTCAATTGATTTGGTATATCCATACGGTCTTCCATGGTTTGGGCCTTCACCATTATAAGGTTGACCAAATGTTCAGAAATTAAGGCTTCATGATGAAGGTTTTTGGGCAAAACGGCATCGGGCCGTTTATCTCTGGGAAGCTCAAAATCTTCGATATTGCTCCCTCGGGCAACCATGCCATAGAAGGCATGTTTAAAGTGGAGCACGGTTTCTACAGCATAATGTCCCAAGTCGTGGGCTTCAATACCAGGGTACATTTTTACCCATGTCATTGTACCGTTATCTCTTATACAGCTGAGGATACAAGGTTTACCATTTTGCTTTTTGAATTGGATTTTCATGAATTTGGTTTCTCAATTTTAAGGTAGTCCCGGTTGGAATATCCATTATAAAAGGAGTACGCTAATTACTATATTTAAGGGATACTAAATCTAAGCAAAATGACAGACCGTAGAAAATTTATCCAAAATGCCTCTGCTTTGGGTATGGCCACAGTACTCGGAGCTTGTACCTCCCCGACACCTAAAGAAGAACCAAAAGTTGAAAGACAAAGCACCATTAGAAGAAATCCCATTGGGGTTTCCACCTATTCCTTTTGGCAGTTTAACGGTCCCAAGGAAGACGTACCCATTGAAATGTGCATTGACAAGGCTGCGGCTATGGGCTTTGACGGTATTGAACTACTACTGGTTCAGATGGCTTCTGAAGAAAACGGCTATTTACAGAACTTAAAGAAGCGAGCATTCCACGCGGGATTGGACCTTATGGGTTTCAGTACCCATCAGGGTTATGTGTATCCCGAAAAAGAAAAACGCGACGAGAACATTGCAAAAACAATACGACAGATAGAACTGGCATATGCGTTGGGCATACCCACCATGCGATTGAACACGGGGCGCTGGGGAACCTCAAAAAACTTTGATGATCTTATGGCCAATAAGGGTATTGAACCTACTTTAGAGGGCTATTCGGACGAGGATGGCTTTAAGTGGGTGATTGATGCTATTGCAGCGTGCATTCCAACCGCAGAGAAGTGCGGGGTGGTTCTTGGCCTGGAGAACCATTGGGGGCTTGGACGTACGGCACAGGGCGTAAAGCGAATTGTGGACGCCATTAACAGCCCATGGCTACAAATGACTTTGGACACGGGCAACTTTTTGGAAGATCGCGAAGAACAGCTGAAAATTATGGCCCCTCAAACGTTCCTTGTTCAAGCCAAGACCTATTACGGTGGTGGTAAATGGTATTCCCTGGATATCGATTATCCTGCTATTGGTCAAATGATGCGTGATGTAGGATACAAAGGATGGATATCACTTGAGTTTGAGGGGGTGGAGTCCCCTGATACGGCGGTACCCAAGAGCTTGGAAGTGTTGCGGGATGCCTTCTACTACGAAGTTTAATCGAAATGCATTTTACAATGGGATAACCGTTTATTTCTTTGCCTTTTCATTGCTGTGGCAATGCCCGTAGCGTTTAAATCCACAACTTTTCCAATGCGTTTAGAAGTCAAGATAAGCTGTTCCGTCCCTATACCGAGAACGTTTATATGCTGCTTGAATTTCATGTATCTTCATTGAAACAACAACATTCCAAGTACTTGTTTTAATGTTTTGTTCGTCACTTTTCCACAAAAAAGGTTTTTCCGAATGCCGTTCATGTATAAACTTGGAATGAACATTCGGTTCTCTTTATACTGATTGCAACGGACTAGTATGCCCTTCGGTAATGGCCTTTATGTTATTCATTTTGGTTAAAGAGAAAACCTTTGGCTACAAGGGATTCAAACACGGTCAAATCGGCTCAATTGCTGAAAATTAATTGTTGTTCAAGCCTTCTGCCGTACGATCTTCTTTGGCAGGAGGTGGTGTAGCTGTGAGAGTATCCTTGAGCAGCTTCAGCACTTCGTCTACCACTTTCTCCACTTGGGGATCACGTCCTTGTAGCAATAGGTTTGGATCGTCCCATACCGCGATGTCCGGCCGTACCCCAACCCCTTCATCGAACCAGCTACCGTTATTAAAGTAAAGTCGTGCCCCGGGAACGGTAATTCCTCCACCATCAATGAGTTGATGGCCTGTGGCCGGACCAACCAAAATTCCTATGGTTCGCTCGCCAACAATTGGTCCGGCATCCAGCTCCCGAAATGCCCAGGGTAGCCCGTCACCTCCGGATCCTGCCCAACCGTTGATCAGCATGCCCATAGGTCCGGTGTTTGCTTTCACCGGGAAGGTGTGGGACTTGCCATGACGCCAATACAGGTTGTAAATGACAGGTCGTGTCATCAGCTCCAAAAAACGGTCTGCGAGTTGTCCACCGCCATTGAAACGCTCATCAATAATAAACCCTTCTTTGTCAAGCTGGCCGTAGTACATTTTAACCAAGTCCAGCTGTCCTCTAGTGGCTGTGTTGGTCATATACACGTATCCCAGTTTGCCTCCAGAGAGTTTTTCGACTCGTAACCTGTTCTTCTCAATCCAATCCAAGTAGCGTAGATTTCCTTCCTGTGCCCCTGTGAGACAGGTGACCACCACATCTTTTGCATCGCCGGTATTACCGTTCGTACTGACCTTTAACACCACCGTTTTGCCATTGAGCCCTTCGAAAGCAGCATAGGGCTCTTTGTTCAACGGAAGGGAAATCCCATTGACCGAATGGATGTAGTTACCCGCTGAAACGTTTATTCCGGGACGATCAAAAGGCGATCTGTTTTCGGCGTCCCAATCAGCTGGCTTTACAATACGTTTGATCTTATATCCTTTGTCATCCTTAGCCCAGTCAATCCCTAGGTACCCGGTACTGACATTTTCCACTTTTTCGTTATCCCCACCAAATGTGTAGGTATGGCCCGCGCTCAGTTCGGCGGCAAGATTGGACTGCAGAAAACTGACATCCCAACGCGATCGGGCGTCCTCTACCAACGCACCGTATTGGTTACGAAGTGCATCCCAATCCACTTGCTGCATGTTTTCGTCGTAAAAGAAATCACGATGTCTTCTCCAGGTGTCTTGAAAGATTTGACGCCATTCTTCCCTAGGGTTCAGTTCCATGACCAACCCATTGGTAGGAATTGCATCTTTGATTTTCTGATCGGCATCGGGTTCGATAATACCGAATTTCGAACCGCTCCTCACCAACAACGATTTCCCATCAGCCGTCTTGACCACCCCGTTTATTTTAGCCATAATGGATTTTTCTTCCCGTTTTTTCAGGTCATAGAAAAACAATTCGGGATCACCACCATTTGATCCTGAATTGGGAAAACGGCGGTACACTAACTTACCTTCAAAGGCCATTAGACTATTCAGGTTACCGGGCTTGACAGGTAAGACGACCAACCGGCTTTCCAATCCGTTCCAATCCACGTTAATGGGCTCCGGAGCTTTTTCTTTTGAGTCGTCCTTTTTTCCCTTCTTTTTGTTATCCTCTTTTGCAGGTTCTTCCTTTTCCGCTGCCTTTAATTCATCATTTTTTGCGTGGAGGAGGTACGGAGAGGCTTGACTCAAACTAATGGCCGCAAGTTGTGTGGCATTCGGATAGATCCAGGTACCGTCTTGCATATCACTATATACAGCACTAAAATTCCTGTCGGTAAGAAAAAACAAGTATTTACCCGCTACTCCAAAAACCGGATTGGAATCATTATAAAATCCACTGGTGACCTGTCTTGAACGTTTACTGTTAAGGTCATGGATAAAAATGGCTTCATTCCCATTTTCCATCCCGATGGAATACGCCAGGAATTTCGAATCATGTGACCAATTGATGGGATAGCGGGATCGGCCGCCATGACCGTAATTCCAATTGTAATTATCAACCACCTCAACTGCTCCTGTTGCCACATCTACGATGCTAATATCATTTTTCTCATCAATAAATGCCAACATTTTACTATCTGGGGACCAATGGAGGGTGTATCCAAACCCCTTGTTCCTGGACGTAATTTTTTTAGCCTTTTGTGCCGTTCGCATGGCTTGTATGTAGATTTCGTATTCACCGGAGGTATCACTCCAATAGGCAATATGATCTCCATTTGGGGACCATGTGGGACTGTGGTCGAATGCCCCTGAAGAGTTGGTGATATTTTGGACAAACCCCTCTTTAACAGGCGCATTGAACAATTCGCCCCGTGCCTCAAATACAATTCTACTTGCCCCCGGCGAAGCCGTCATACTTCGTATTTGCTTTTCTACCTCAAGCCTTTTGGGCATTTCCAGCGTCAAATCGCTTACCACATTTACTGCTACCGCCTTCGATTGCTCGGTAGCGAGATCCATAAGATGGAGTGCACCGCCTACCTCAAATACCAAATCTTTTGGACCGGCAGATAAATAGGTAATGTCAAAGTCTTTAAATTGGGTAACCTGATTGAGTGATTCTGACTCCAGATCATAACTCCAGATGTTCAACCGCAAGTCATCTGCTCGATCGGATAGGAAATAAATTGTATCACCTCCCCAGGCAGGCTTCCCATCATTTGCTTCGCTATTGGTGATATTTTTAGCGGTATTGCTTTCCAAATCAAAGAGGATCACCTCTGAGGTCAGTCCACCACGATACCGTTTAAATGGGTAGGTCTCTGTGATTTTAGTAATGTAGGCCAATTGCTTTCCATCTGGAGAATAGGTGGCAATTTCACCATAAGGGATGGGTAATTTTTCCGGCATTCCTCCCGTTTTGGGAATCAGAAAAAGTTGGTTTACCCGTCCGGATGGAATACCGGTCTCTCTTCGTGAGGCAAACAGAATTTTATTGCCTGCAGGATGCCATTCTACCATGCGATCTGAATGGGAACCATAGGTGAGTCTCAGGGGGACACCTCCTGTGACGGGCATTACATAAATATCAGGATTTCCCCGATATCTTGCCGTAAATGCAATTTCCTTGCCATCTGGAGAGAATTTTGGATAGGATTCCTCCCCTGGAGAATTGGTGAGTTGCGTTGCGGTACCCCCATTTTTGTCGACCACCCAGATATCGCCGCCATAAACGAAGCAAATTTGCGTTTCCGATACATCGACATAGCGCATTAGTTTCGCATTGATTTGACCAAATGTGTTTGAACTAAATAAGACAAGTAGCAAAAAGATGTGGAATTTCATAACTCTAACCGTTCACGATTTAAAGGCTTGAAGTTAACGAATTCCCGCATTTTGGAAGGCAGGGTAACCGTTCCTATTCCGAGAAGATGAATAAATTATGGCACATATGGCATCTAATTTATGGAATGAAACCCAAATCAGTTTTCTTATTTTTCTGGACCGCTTCTAAATGGCTCCACCAAAGCGGAAATGGGTATCGCGTTTAAAGACAAGGTCTTGAATACTTAATTGGTTGGAATCGTCAGTGGAGTAAATGGACTTTCCGCTTTCTGAAAACACATCTCCTGTAAAACGCTCCGAGGGTTTTCAACAATTTCCAATTTCAATGGTAGTCTACGCTCTCCAGGGTCCCACCCATATCCGTTTTTGCACCAATTGATACTAGGCAGGGGCGTTCATTTTCCCTTTCCGCTCCTGATTCATCCTTAAACTGTACTTAAAGTTACGTTTGATAATTTCGGGCGTGGTCCCTGACTTATCAAGCGGAAGCAGAACCCGCCTCAATTGTCGTTATATTGCGGTACTACATTATTGGTCTTTTACTTTTTTTGCTTTTTATGTTGTGTATAAAGCTCTTCCAAAATCGATTTAATTACAATGTCCCCGGCTTCGGGTCCATATGGGCTATGTAACACCTCATATCCACGTTCTTTATAAAATTCTTTTGGGGACAAATAACCTTCACCACCGTTACAATGTGTAAAAATAAAGGTGTGCTTGAAGGGCGACGCATTTTTAATCTCATTACCAATGGCCACAGCAACTTCGGCACCTATGCCTACAAATACAATATCTTCACTGAGACTTGAAGTGGTAAGATGTAAGGGTGTTTTTGGAATGCTGTCGTTACTGATGTATTCATCTCTTCTTCGGCTAGGCAGGTCAATTGACTTGTAAGTGCTCATGATACCTGTGATTTCCAATCTATTTTGAGCGCTTTGATAGCTTCTAACAAGTTCTTGAGCCAACATTTGTCCCAACAATTCTGTTTCAGGTATACTATTGGATGTGTGCACAATATCGCCCACCACAAAGGGAGGGTCAATATCACCTGAAGGTCCTGCAAATCCTGACATTACGGTGTTGTTCAGAATCCGCTCGGCCCGTTGTTCCGCTATTCCGAAGAAATCCCCTGTAATTACCTGGCTTGAAGGTGATTGACTTCTTGCGTGGCAGCCAAACTCGAAAAAAGAGGAGGAATTATCCGTATGTAAAGGCCGAAATTTTATCAACGTAATTCTGTTGTTGGTTATCCCTTCGGGATTGATTCCCAGCTTTACAAACCCACCATCCTGTGGAAACGCATTGAGATCAAAGTTCAGTTGCCGTCGGTTAACTCCAATGGGTGCATAACCGGAACCAATGCTTACGTTTACCTCTTTAGTATCGGATAAAGCTCTTTTGACCGCCGTATTTATGCCATCAACCAGTTCTTTGGTGTAGGCATAGTTGTAGGTATTCCTGTCTTTTTCACTGAACGTAAATGCGGGTGCACTATGCGTGTGAATAGCGGTCAGAAAGACCTCTTCCGGTTTTAATTTGAAGTTCTTAAACAACTCTGCATACACTTCCTCGTAAAAATACGACCCAATAAGGTCCGTAGATATAAATACTATCTTCTTGTTTTCCTTTTTCAGTGCCGTTACTCGACAATACAATGAATCGTTAACTCGATTGGTATACCTATGGGAATACATTCCTCCGTATCCCGATAAATAGATGGAATCTGTGGGCGTAATATTGATTTTAGAAACCCCCATTTGTAGATTGGTATTTTGGGGAAAGACACCATTGGTCAAGAATAAACCTAATAGAACGGTCGTAAGTATTGGTTTCACTACAGTCTTATTTGATAATAAGGACAAGAAGAAACGTAAGACTGTTACAGTTCCTGGTAAAAATTTTTCCAAGGTAATACAACGGTCCCAATTATCATTTGTCATGCCTTCGAAGAAGTGCTTGAGGCACTGAGAGGAGGGTCCTAAAGAAATACTGAACGTTTACGACCACTTCTACGGAGCTTGTAAAAGCGTAGCAAATCCAGTCATTGATGGTTTCTGGGTTACAGGTTAACGAATTGCAGCAATAAATTATGGCCCTTATTGGCTGTAGTTTTTTTCCATTCTTTTTATGACAGTGCTCGCCCTCTATATCTATTATGCCTGCAAGAAAAAAAAGAAAGTTAACGCAAATACGGTCTTATCAAGGTATAAAATCGTAAACTTGAGACCTTTCTAAATTGTAGTACCCCCAGGTTTTTATATGAGTTCGTTTTGAATATGCTATTTAAATGGCATAAAGATGCTATCGAGATTTTTGACGTAACGCAGATTTGTGACAACTAAAATTCCTACGCGTATGGTGGTATCAAATACCTGTATTTGAAAGGCGAGCCGTCATCAAAAACACCAATGCATTTCATGGTTGGGTTTTGTTTTAAAGATAACGGGAAAGAAATTTCAAACTCGAAATACCAAAATGCAATTGACTTCTTTGGCGTATACAAACTTGTACTTTGTGATTTGAAATTTGGAATTTCCAAAACAACTGTCAGCTTGTCATATTCAGCGTCATGGCATGGTCATTGACAAAGGAATAGTATCAAAAAATGAATTCGAAAAACTTTAAATAGAAAACATGAGTAAAATTATTGGTATCGATTTGGGAACGACCAACTCTTGTGTTTCCGTAATGGAAGGTAACGAGCCCGTGGTGATTCCAAACGCAGAAGGAAAAAGAACAACGCCATCTGTTATTGCCTTTGTTGAAGGTGGGGAAATCAAGGTAGGCGACCCGGCAAAAAGACAGGCGGTAACAAATCCACATAAAACCATTTATTCCATAAAACGATTTATGGGCAACAAATACTCGGAGTCCCAAAGAGAGGCCGACCGTGTTCCTTACAAGGTCGTTAAAGGGGACAATAATACACCAAGGGTGGATATTGAGGGGCGTTTGTATACGCCTCAAGAATTATCCGCTATGATTCTTCAGAAAATGAAGAAAACAGCGGAGGATTACCTTGGACAGGACGTGACAAGGGCCGTGATTACGGTTCCCGCCTACTTTAATGATTCCCAGCGTCAGGCCACCAAGGAAGCTGGTGAAATAGCAGGCCTAACCGTGGAACGTATTATCAATGAGCCCACAGCGGCCTCGTTGGCCTATGGTCTGGACAAAAAAGATGCGGATCAGAAGATTGTGGTTTTTGACTTTGGTGGGGGTACCCATGATGTCTCCATTTTGGAATTGGGCGATGGCGTTTTTGAAGTATTGGCCACGGATGGGGATACGCACCTAGGGGGTGATGATGTGGATCAAAAAATCATTGATTGGTTGGCCGAAGAGTTTAAATCTGATGAAGGTTTGGATTTACGGGAGGATGCCATGGCATTGCAACGACTTCGTGAAGCCGCAGAGAAGGCAAAAATCGAGTTGTCCGCTTCTTCGCAGACCGAAATCAATTTGCCCTATGTGACCGCGACGGCATCAGGCCCTAAGCACTTGGTAAGAACGTTGAGCCGTGCCAAATTCGAGCAGTTGATTGCCGATTTGGTAAAGCGTACCATTGAACCTTGTGAGACGGCATTGAAATCTGCAGGACTCTCAAAAAGTGATATTGACGAAATTATTTTGGTAGGGGGATCTACTAGGATTCCTGCTGTACAAGAAGCCGTGGAAAAATTCTTCGGTAAGAAGCCTTCCAAAGGAGTCAATCCTGATGAAGTGGTTGCCGTAGGTGCCGCAATCCAAGGTGGGGTGTTGACCGGTGATGTCAAGGATGTACTATTGTTGGATGTAACACCGCTTTCATTGGGTATTGAGACCATGGGTTCCGTGAATACCAAGTTGATTGAGGCCAATACCACCATCCCAACAAAAAAGTCACAGATATTTTCTACAGCAGCGGATAACCAACCTTCGGTTGAGATTCACGTATTACAGGGGGAGCGACCCATGGCCGCGGACAACAAGACCATTGGGCGATTCCATTTGGATGGGATTCCACCTGCGCCAAGGGGAACACCTCAAATTGAAGTGACCTTTGACATCGATGCCAATGGAATCATCAAGGTTTCCGCTACGGATAAAGCCACCGGCAAATCACAGGATATTCGCATTGAGGCCTCCTCTGGTTTGACGGATGAGGAAATCCAAAAGATGAAAGCAGAAGCTGAAGCCAATGCCGAAGCGGATAAGGCGGCCAAGGAAAAAGCCGATAAACTGAATGAGGCGGATGGTATGATTTTCCAAACGGAAAAACAGCTCAATGAATTTGGTGATAAGCTTTCAGAGGATAAGAAAAAGCCTATTGAGGAAGCTTTGGAAGAGTTGAAAAAAGCGTATGAAACCAAGGACATCGTTGTGATCGAACCCGCTTTGACCAAAATCAATGAGGCTTGGAAAACAGCTTCTGAGGAAATGTACAAGGCCCAGGCCGAAGCTGCCCAAGCAGGAGGAGGAGCTGATGCAACTGCCGATGCTGGAAGTGGGGGTGGTGCCGGTAACGGAGCTGCTGAAGGCGATAACGTTGAAGATGTTGATTTTGAGGAAGTAAAATAAGATACTTAAATAGTTTATTGAAAGTACCCTGACTGTTTCCGGTCAGGGTTTTTTTGTGTTATTTTGACCAATATGGAGAAACACGTACCCGTTAGGGGTATATCTTCTTTTAAACAATACAAAACTATGCGCGTATTTATTTCCCTACTGATCAGTTTAGCTTTCGTCTCATGCAGTACCGATGCGGAAGGGATGGTTGATGATCGAAATGATGACGAAATTACTAATGAAGATGACGATGGGAATGTTAATGATAACGGAGTAGTGGGGGAAGTCAGTTTTGAGACCGCCGTCAACGATTCTGATTTTGATGCGATAGAAAAGGAATATGAAATTAGTGTGTTCACCACCTCAAATGGCGATGAACTTCAAATAGATATAAATAGTGCCACCGCGAATATCAGTGAGACCAATCTCAGCCAAGAGTTGTCACTGGTTAGAAGTGATTTCTACCTACGTGAACTGGAAGATGACTTGATTGCCTTTCATACATGGAAATCCGATTTGACTGGAATTGGGTCCTATTCGAAAAATTTGAATACCGGAGAAGTAACCATCAATAGTAATTATTGCTTGTTGCCTACCAATGAAAATAGGGCGGTTTCTTTATATACAGGGAATACCTATAAACTGTTTTTTATTCATTCTACTTTTGATATTCCATTTACGTCCGAACAGTATTTTGTTACGCTTTATGACCGAAACTCGGGAGAATGTAAGGAGCTGGCCCTTGATCCCAACCCAAGTTCCCAACAGATTTCCTTAGGGATTCAGTTTCAAATAATAAGTGATACTATTTTAGCCCTTCTGTATGTTACGGGAGCCGACTTAAAGCCCGTGGTGACATTGGTCAATCTTAACGATTTGCAGATTTTGGGCAGTAAAACCTTTAATCGATTTACCTACGGTACTTTTCTTGAAAATTCTTTTTTGGCCATAAGGATGGATTCAGGGTTTGTTTTTGAGGAGTACAGTCTTGAAGATTTTAGCCTTATGGCCATGAGTTCCAAGAACAACCTGCCTGAACTGACCTATGGATTGTACAACAATGAAATTGTCCTCGATCAATTGCCTTTTACCAGATTTTTCAACGAAGCTCAAGACTATCAATTTCAACCAGCCATTTATGATTTGAGTAGGGATGAGGTCATAGAAGGAAATGCGCCTTTTTTGGAACTGCTCAGTGAGAATTTGATGACCACTTTGGGGACTCAACCTGTTTTTCCAGTCTATAAAGTGGATGTGGAAAATAGGAATATCATTCTAGGGTATGATCGCAATGATGGGTCAAATACGGGAGGTGTCCTTTTTACAAATTTTGACGGTGATATTTATAAGGTTTTGGAACTTAACTACATCCCTGAAGAATTGGTCATACGAAGTGTAAATTAGCTGCATCCCCTTAAAAACAGAGCCCCGGTGGTTCACCGGGACTTTGTTTTAAAAAACTAAATAGCAGGAGCACCCATAGCTTTGAGACAGTGCAAGGCTTCGGACTTTGATTTCACATTAAGTTTCAGGTAAATGTTCTGCAAATGGAAATTTACGGTACTTGGGGTGACAAAAAGCTTTTTGGCAATATCCCTGTAGGTGGCGCCTTCGCCAAGATATCCAATAATTTGATTCTCACGCCTTGATAGCATGGGATAGCGTTTTTCCCTAAAGACCGAAATTATTTTACTGGAAACATCATTGCTAAGGGCAGTACCTTCTTCAGCTATGGTCTGCAATGCCGATTGCAATCTGTCTGGGGTTATAGGTTTGGTCAGGTAGCCATGTACACCAATCTTAAAAGCCTGTTTGATCAATTCAAAGTCACTTTCTGAACTTACGACCAGCACCTTAATTCTTGGGTTTCGCTGTAACATACCGTTGGTATAGCGAAGTCCTGATTGACCATTTATTTTGGTTTCGGTAATAAGTAGGTTCAGTGGAAAACGGTCTTCATTGATCATGGCCTCCCGCAGGGAGGTTGAACTGGCAACCAAAGCGTAGTCCTTGATGTTTTCAAAAACCGTTTTGCAAAGCTTTGCAGTAAATGGGTCATGGTCCAATACCATGACATGATTCGGGGTTTTCATTGTATGTCTGATTTGGGGTTATTGTTCGATTTGGGCTTGGGCAATACGATACCGCATCCTATTTAAAGGATGTTCAATAACAGTTAACCATAAGGGGGTTACCTCAATTTATTTGAAGTACCACTTATGATTGATAACATTGGTGATATCACCAATGGCGATGTCGTATTTTCAATTGTAAATTTCCTTGGAAGTAAGGAATTCCTTTTGGTGGGCCATTGCCATTTTTCTGAGTGTAGTTGTAGGTTAACATATAGTAGAAATTTCGGGGTTAATCTATTATATGTTTGGAAAATAGTGGAATTATTTGAGCTATGATAAGATTTGTAAGTATTTTCGTCCAAATGCACCTAACTTTAAGAATTTTTCAAAGTTTGGGATGATAGTATGTCAAATACAAAAGCCACTGCCCAATAAAAACTGGACAATGGCCTGGTAGCATTTGCCTTTTGTAGGCATGAGTTAATGAAGTGTCTTATTCCATTTCAAAACTGATGTCAGCAGTCTGCGCCGTGTTGTACACTTCCATAATCCATTTATCCTCTTTGTAAGAACCTCCCAAATCGGATACAATGGCAACATCGGCATCATCTTTAGAGTTAAAATCGGCCAGATAGACATAATGTAACCCGTTTTCCTTGTTATAAAATTGCCTTGCCTCCAAACCCTTTTTGGACAAATCCTGCATAAATGATTTCAGATTGGACTTGTTTTTAAATACATTGGCAATTAAGTAGAAACCTGAATTAACCCCGATAGCTTCTGACCGATTTTTTGCTTTTATGGGAATTTCATTGAAATCCTTAAACCTTTCTTTTCTATTTTTTGGTGTTTTTTCTTGTTGTGCTGCGGCTATGGCCGTTTGTACGCTTCCAAATTGCGCCCTTGAGCGCGCATTATTGTGTTCATCACCGCCCTTCATCTCCTTTCTTAGCAATCTTACCATGCGCTCAAAGCGTCGTTCAAACATCTGATTTCTAAGCTGCTCCATGGAATCTTGCCTTAGAATCAACTCATCAATAAGCATCCTGTTTTGGTGGGCCAAACTGGCCTCATCAAAGGCAACAGGTGCGGCACTTATTTTCTCTTTTAAATCGTCCAATTGTTGCTCATAGTTACTGACGATTTCATCGATACGTGCATCTTCTTCGTTGGAAGCCAACTGTACATTGATTCCCGTTCCCCGTAGTTCGTCATTCATGGTATAGGCCAAAGAGAGTTCGTGGTTCCATCCTAGATTCTCCCCTTGTTCCGTGGGGCTCTTTTCCATGAGGTATCCTAGAGATAGCCTTTTGTTCAAATTGAATCCAAGACCGGAAGAAACCCCATAACGCTGGTCATAACTAGCCTGTAACCATCCCAGTTTGGGTACATCCATCAAAAGGGAACCTGTCATGGACCATTCTTGGTTGAGGTCTTGCCCAAGTTGGACTAGGGGGATAAGCCTAGCATCTTCCAAAATTCCCACCGCTCTTTTAAAGGTATGGGTAAATTGTACTTGCGACCTTACATGCTCCAATCCAAAATTAGTGGCCAATTCTTCAGTAGTCTGGTTATACCGGACCAAATTGGTAAAATACATTCCAAAATCCCATTTCCCCAAGGATAAATTAAGTCCTGGTTCTATGCCAAGGGAGTTGACCTTTTCCACTTCATTTAATACCGGATCTTCTTCATTGACAATGATTCTGTTCCTATCCAACCCTTGACTTCTATAGTTCACATTCGCTCCAAAGGAAAGGGCACTTTTTTCACCCAACTGTACTGCTGTGGCGTAATTGGCATGGAACCCAAATTCTTGAATAACACCGGACCATTGACCATATATTCCAAGACCCAATGCCGTATTCTCATCCAATTTATTACTAAAGCCCAAGAAGTAATTTTGATTATTATCTTCAAAGCCTGCATATTGGTTGCGCAGTAGTACGTTTAAATATGATTTGTTTTCGCGTACCAAAGAGAACGTAGGGTTAATTAAAAATCGATTGAAAAATAAC
>JBCDBE010000024.1:0-34812 GCA_039184365.1 Bacteroidota bacterium
CTTACATTCATTTCCTTTGTTTTCACCTGTAAACGTGAAATCTTGGATTCTTACGACCTCGTTACAATGCACAAAACATGCAAACTAAATAGTTGTTCAATCGGGTCATAGTGGTATGCAGTTTTTTAATTGGGGTAAATTTAAAAAAGGAACATTTTCTAAAATGAATAACTATTTTACTTCATACCATCAGAACGGTCTTATTTTCCCAATGCCTTTGAGAAATGAATAAATCAATAGGGTATTTTCATAAAATTACTGAAATGCAGCTTTTTTGCTCCCCTGGTTTCAGACAATGGACCAAATCGGTGGGGAGTGCGGCAAGCAACAGCAGCCTATTTAATTTAGGGAAGGGTGCACAATTTTGGTAGGTTCCTGATAAGCATCCCTTAGATGATTGTGGACCCCTTGTTGATTATTTGTTTACGATTAATTTTTTTACCATCCCATCATTATCGCCATTTGTTTGAAGTCGAACCAGATAAATACCAGAAGAAAAGCGATTGGTAGGCAGGGTATACTGGTTTTCTCCGGGAAAAGCCTGTACCGGATTTGAGTATAGGAGTTGCCCGAGGATATTGAATACCTGAAGCCGTGCGCGTACTTCATTGGGACTTTCAAATACCACATTGGCTTGACTCCTCGCAGGATTGGGAAAAATGACCATCCTAGGTTCTTCGGGCAAAGGTGCTTCCCTATCGTTGTCCTCGGCACTGTCCTCTGGATTTTCGTCATCTTCGTCAACCGTTTCATCATCATCATCGTTTTCCACTTCGTCTTCCTCCTCTTCCTCCTCGTCTTCAATATCCGGATTGTTCTCCTCATTTAAATCGAGCATAAGGTTGAACTTGATTTCAGCGATACCATAACAACTTCCTCCCCAATTGGAATTGGCAGTGAGTAGGATATAGCGCGTTTTTTGTCCTTGTAAGTCAAAACCCTCAAAGCCGCTATAAATTGGTTCTCCGGTTCCCTGTGGAAAGTCATAGGTGCCCAAGGGTACCCAGTTTATCCCGTCATTGGAGTAATCAACCGTCACACTTCGAAACCCATTCTCCAATTGGGTAGGGTCATTAACGTTCCAGACATGCACTTTTGAAATGACGCGTTCCGATCCCAAATCGTATTGTATCCAATGACCGGATGGTCGATTTGCATTCGGATTTGTGGACGTTTGGCAGGACTGCCAGGTATTTTGCCAAATGGTCATTTCTGGCGTTGCGCATTGTGCGTTTGCCAGCGGTATTGTGCTAAGGAAAAGTAAAAGGGGTAAAATTTGTTTCATGGCTATTTTTTTAAAGCACTACATCGCTGGAAACGACACTATACTTGCATAAATCCTATAGGGGGTACGGAATTCGGTGTGTAAAAGTTGGGCAGATTGGGAAAAATAGTCACTAGATCCGTATCCGTTACGCCAAACCATCGGGCCAATTCGGCAAAATATTCATCGGTAGATAGGGTGGGTATCAATACCCCGTTGCCCACATCCAAAGCACTGTTCAGGGCCAAATCGGGATAGGTGCCGTACACCTGTCCACCGTTGACACTGCCTCCCATCACCATGACATTGCCCCCCCAGGCGTGGTCGGTCCCATTGCCATTCGAAGTGAGCGTTCGTCCAAAATCGGAAATGGTAAATGTGGTGACTTCATTGCCTAAACCTAACTCATTCATGGCATTGTTAAAGTCATTCAAGGCTTGACTTACTATAGCTAACATGGCATTTTGATTGTTGGTCAATTCATCGTGATGGTCCCAACCTCCGAAGGTGACAAAGAAGGTCTGTCGACATACGTTGAGACTACTGCGTGCCGCAATAGTCCGTGCAATCATGCGCAGACTTTGGGACAGCTCGCTCTGTGCGAATGGGGTGGTTAAATTCACCCCGCCAACTGCAGCACTAAAAATCTCATGCGTGTCTTGGGCATTGCTGACTACATCGGCATAGGTTTTCTTAAAAATATCATTGTACTGTTGCTCCATAAGATTGTCCACGGTTTGGGTACGTAACTGGTCCAATACATTGGATGCCCCATATCCTGTAATTCCTATGCTTCCGGCACCTTGGTTTCTTATGGTGTATTCAGCAGTGGAATTACCCGATTGAAACACGTTTCTTCCCGAAAGTGAGATACTCATGGAAATGTTTTGGTTGTTGTTCATGGCTTGTAGAATATCTGCCATGCGTCCGCCCCAGCCCTGAGCGGAGCGACTGTTGGGAACAGAGGTCTGCCATTGCTGGATCTGATCGGCATGGGAAAACAAGCCCAAAGGCAGGTTCGCCGAGCCATTGTTGTATTGGGCCAGGGTGGTCGGCTCGACTAAGGTTCCAATGTTGGCGACAAAGGCCAAATTTCCATTATTGAACAATTGTTGTACCTCAGGCATAGCAGGGTGTACCCCTAAGGGAATTTGACTTCCTGCAGTTGGGGTCAGACCAAGCAATGTATTTTGTGCCAAGGCCAAATTGGATCTTGTGGTAGCGTAAGCATTGTACGAGGAATTCTCCGTAGGTACAAGCATGTTGAATGAATCATTTCCCCCAGCCAGCAGAATACAGACCAAAGCCTTGTAGTTGTTATTGGCTGGATTAAGATTGTATTTTGCCGTTCTTCCTGCTGCTGCATTGGCCATGCCCAGATTGAACAGCGTCGAATAAAAGGTGGTAGTTCCTATCGCCGCACAACTGGCCGTACCTAGAAATTTGCGGCGGCTCATGTGGTGGTGTTTTCCCATAACATAGTTTTTTAAAGAGGACGAGGTCCAAAAGGTTATTTAATGGTTTTATTTGAGTATGGTGTAGTCTGGAGCGATCATGGTCAAATACAATGCTAGGGCCAATCGGTCGTCATTGGCATCGAGTTGCTCCAATGCATTCACAATAATGGTTTTGGTTGTGCTGGACAGTTGGCCACAAGCAAGCAGGATATCCAGGCGATCCACTAGAGCGGTTGCATTATCAACCAACTCCATTTCGTCGGTAAGGTCCACAGTGGGATTGGTCAGTTCCATAAAAGATTCCTCAAAAACCCATTCATCAACTTTATTGACATAGCCTATTGATGTGGAGGAATTGTGTATTTGAAAAACGGGAGCTACCAAATTAGCACTTGCAATAGCGCCCTGAGGCTGATAGGCCGGTAAGAAAAAATTGAATACGCTGGGGGCGTATGTCGGTGCTTGACCCGAAGCTTCGATCCAATCCAACATATGATCAATGAGAAAGGTCTGGTTCTCGGCATTAAAGGCCCTGAGATAGTTTGTAAATCGGAGTACAGGTTCCCGCATCTTTCCGGCTGTTTGGTTGCTGAGCGGGCTGCAACTACGTGCTTCATTGTCCAAAAGAATCGCTTTGATCACCGCTTGCATGTCCCCACGAACACCGTTGCCGTTATTGTTGTAGGCATTGGCCACATTAGTTATGTATTGGGGACTGGGGTTGGACGTCACCAAAAATTGTATTAAGGCATTCCCAATAAATGGTCCCACATTGGGGTGGTTGTGCAGGTTGTCCATGGCACTTTCCAAGTCTTGTAAGCCCGTTTGGCCCGCCGGTACTATCTGACCGTTCAACAGTCGTTTTTCTCCGGGCTCGTGCCATTGTTCGTACATTTTCATAGGATAAGTGGAAAAACTATCCAAATCCAGTTCCCCAATATCAATACCCCACTGCCCTTCGGGCCGCCCATCACCAAAGCCTGTAAAAATTTTTGCAAATTCACGAATATCATCATTATCGTAGGTAGGGATAAAATTTCCATTGCCATCCCGTTTTCGGGAACCGTCATTGTTCAGTTCGTAGAGACCAATGGAAAACAATTGCATGACCTCACGGGCATAGTTTTCATCGGGATGGATATTGTTTGCTGGGTCTGACCTTGGATTGTTCAAATGGCTTAAATAGATGCCCATGGACGGATTTAAGCTAATGTCACGCAATAGAGATCTGTAATTGCCAAAAGCATGGTCACCGAGAACATCATAATAGACATTACTGAGGTTTCCCACATCTTCAAAAAAGTCATTCCCGAAGCCGGAAACCACCAAAAGTTCGCTCAGGTTATAGTTTATCCGTTGACGAAGCTGGTCGGGTGAACTTAGCGCATAGTTCCACCAAGCGGATCTATAATTGGACCAACCCTGACCTGCCTCACCCGCTTCCGCAATAATTTCACCGAGGTCTTCATAGGATTGTCTGGGCAAAGCGAACTGTTCGTCCATCCAAGCCTCAAAACCCATGGCAGCAGCCATTTGAATGGTCTCGTAATCATAGCCCATGGTCGCTTGGGCCAAAAAGCGGGAAGCATCGGCCAATGCTTCGGAATTGACAACCTCAAATCCGTCCACGGATTTTTCCCCGGTAGTTGAGGTATTCCCATTATGACTGGTGGTTACTGTGATGCCATTATCATGCCCTGCTCCCAGAAAATCAAAATGGGTTTGGCATTGTAACCAATAGGAGTACGAAATAAATGGAATAAGGAGTACAACTTTTTTCATAACCGATTTGGGTTTTATATGGTTTTAAAAAGGGAACAGGAAAAGAGGGATTTACCCCACCCCCCTCTTCAATTTTTTGGGTGCATGCGCTATTTGTGGTCATTCAACGAAAAGTGGGGTGTCATACAGCGAAAACTTAATTTTTGGAACAATATGGTCGGATCAAGCAGCGTTTCGAAGCAAAACCCAAATTTATGAGACACTTACGCACCTACCGATTGTTTTCAATTCCTCTATTTTTTCAAGCGATTCTATTGTACGGTTTTATCCTTTTTGTTTCCTGTGGGGAAGATGACACCGTGTTCGATGATCTAATCCAGGAAGATGTGATGAATAATGAAGATGGCGAGAATTCCAATGATACGGCGAATGATGACAGCACTAATGACGACAATACCAACGATGGAGGTACTGATGAAGATATGGAGGAGGAAACCGATAACGGAAATCAAAGTAACGACTGCCCCAGCTCCATCGGTTTTGTTTTTGAGGAATCCAATGGTATTGTGTCCATAGAATTTGAGGACAATAATTTTCCGGATGGGTGGGTATTACGAAGTGAAGGGTCTGATTTTTCCGGTACGGGTTACATGCAATGGGAGGGAAATCCCAGTATGGGGAATCCAGGGAATGGCATGGTGACCTTTCCGGTAAGGATAACCAATCCAGGAACCTACCGTTTTATATGGCATTCCGCCTTCCGATTGGGAAATAATGGAACGGAACACAACGATTCATGGTTGCGCTTTCCCGATGCTGCTGATTTCTTTGGCCGCAAGGGGAATGGTAGTGTTGTGTACCCCAATGGAACCGGAAAGCAACCCAACCCTGCTGGTTCCTCATCGGACGGTTGGTTTAAAATCTATCGAAGTGGAAATGATACTTCATTTAAATGGCAATCCGCTACCTCAGACCACGATGCCCATGATATTTTTGTGACCTTTTCCGGACCAGGAGTCTATTTGATGGAAGTTTCCGTAAGATCGGACTACCATGCCATTGATAGAATACTCTTGTTTGAAGAGAATATCAACCAAAACAACGCTTTTGATGCGGCAGATACCTTTAGCCAAAAGACAACATGTAACTGAGGCCAAGGGAGACACTGCGATTATCGCATCAAAATATCTTGAAGTACTTGGAAATAGCGATTGGCTATAAATTGTGCCCCGGCTTCATTGTAATGCACATCATCCGCTAGCATCGCATCTGTAAAACCAGTGGCCATATCCACGACCCGTACATTGGAGTTGGCGGTGCTCTGAGCAGCGGCAATGGTCACAACATCTCTTTGCAGGTTGTTGAAATAGGTGGTCAATTGGGGTGTCATTTGGTCACTTCTCGCTGGAGCCAACTGCTCTATGATAATGGTCACATTAGGATTTACCGCTTGGATGGCATCGATAATACCATTGATGTTTATTAGTGCAGCCTCGTACGAAAGCCCCTCCAATGCATCATTCCCAGCAGGGGAACTAAAAAGTACGATATCCGGTACTCCTGTTTGGGCTATCCAAGATGCAATTTCATTAAAAATTTGACCGGAGGTCCATCCCCCTCGACCCTCGTGGTCCATATCAAAAGAACGATTGTTGTATATGGGATAGGAAGCCTCATCCTCTTGAGTGCCGATGTAATCAAAATTTGCCCCATTATCGACCAACAATTTCCAAAGTTCATAGCGATAGCTTTCAAATTCAGGTCGAAGGCCCTGTACCCTTGAGGCACCTAATGGCATAATGAGGTTGGTAGAAGTTGTAGGGTTTTGGCGCTCTTCCATACCCATAGGTTCCCCATCATCATTTGAGCAGGAGAAAAGAACAACTAAAAGAAGGAAAAGAAAGGTGTTAAAGATGTTTTTCATGATAAATTCTTATTTGTTTCTAGTTCAATTTTAGAATTTTCTTGACTTCGTCCTTGCCGTCATCAAGATTTGTGATTTTTAGCAAATACAATCCTATTGGTAGACTGGAAACGTTGATTTGCCGTGAATTTCCAGCAGGGACAAAGGTCCCGATGAACCGCCCATCAATGGTAAAAGCAGTAACCTGAAAAATATCAGGGGTCCCGGACAATGAAATAATGCCTCTAGTAGGATTGGGATATACTACTAAAATATCTTCGGGGTTTACATCATTAAGGTTTTCCCCAGCTTCAGGGTTGCTATTGTCCGGATCAATCATCCCTGTTAAATGGTTATAATTTGGTAGTGGCCCAGCTACCTTTGTATTGCCTGCACTTTGGATGCACGCATTGATTTCTTCAAATCGTGTTTCCTTTAAGAACTCAACGCATACGGGAATATTAAGGGTTTCACTTTGCCATTCCCTAATTTTACCACCCAGAATTTCAGGTACGGCCACCGCATCTTCTGGCAATAGTGAACCTCCAAAAGACATTTGATACTCATTTTGTAACTGCTGATTGTTTTTGCCGGCAAATTCAGGTAGGATATACCGCCTTTCCTCAAAAAAGGTATAAGGCTCGGTATCCATGGGCAATGGGGTGTAGGCTGGGGCTTGCTCATCAAAAAACAAGCGTTGATTTTGATAATCGCCGTAGTTCAAAATGATTTTATCCGGAAGCAAGAAGTAGGCCGGATATTTATCTTCTGGAGGAGTGAAAAAGGCCTCCATTTTTATATCCACAGGATGGTTAAAATTGGTATCAAGTTCCGTGGTCAGCCCTTCTATTCGCATATCCCTATAAGACAGCCCCGTAGAGGGAATGTACATGTTCACTCCGTTTTTCAGATATCCGTTGGTTACGGTTACTTTGCCCTGTGTGGGCAGTAGCAATCCGGTTCCAAAACCTTCAACATGAACGTTATCAAAAACTTGTTTTTCCATGGCCCTGTAGTGACTGGCCCATATTCCCCTTGAAGTGTTGTCGTAATTATTATTGACCAACCTGATGTTTCTAAGTGTCACTCGTTCCGTAAAATGAAGTTGTATCCCATCCTTGGCAATGTTCCAAGCTGTAAAACCGTCAAAAGTGGAATGAATCGTAGCGATATAATTGGGGTCATAATCATTTATATCGCTAAAAAAGGTAGTATGCAAATAATAGCTTGCCAAACCAATACTCGTGGAGTAAGCGATGTTGTTACTGAATCCTGCAATGGATACCCAACCCGTGGCCAATCTAGCTTCATGATCGATGGCATTGATACTGCTTGGTAATCCTAAATTTTCAGGTCTGAACGTGTTGCGAAAGGTACCTGATGGAAAACCGGGTTCTATCAAACCTTCTGGCCAATAAATAAAAGCGTGACCGGAGGCCCCGGAAACTATATTTCCACTCAAAGAGACTCCACCGCCATGAAT
The DNA here is from genome assembly GCA_039184365.1 of Bacteroidota bacterium. GTDB lineage: Bacteria > Bacteroidota > Bacteroidia > Flavobacteriales > Flavobacteriaceae > Croceivirga. The sequence goes on from JBCDBE010000024.1 coordinate 7,830, forward strand.
CCAAAAACCATCTCCTTGAAAGGCAAAGTCTTGTGCAGATTCTCGTGTGTCGGGAGCATTCTCGGGTGCTTCAAAACGCACGGGATATTCCGTATTGACCGTTCGAATGGCAATATTGTTCGTAAAGGAACCCAATTCGTCCCCAGATTCCGTTTGAAAGCCCCCTCCAATGACATTATAGGAAACGTTATTATCGAAGTTGACATAAGAGGAATGGCTGGCATAGGCCCAACCTGGGTCGTCTTCCACCACACAACCTCTAAGACTGGCCGGTGTTAATGATGCACTAATACCACCTCTATGAAAGTGAATGGAATATCTACCCCTGATATTGGTTCTTGCACCGTTAACAAATTCATCTTCCTCACCCAAGGTCCAGTCATCTATGGGTCTATCCTTTCTGGTCCTCCCCATTTTATGAAGCCTAACATGGTTAAAATCAACATTGAGGGTATGCATGAACATCAGGTGTCCCCTGTCCAAACCATTATTTCCGGATGCATTTTCTGAAGCTATGGTAATGTTACGTGAAAGGTTGGCTACATGAATCTTAAGGTCGCTGGCAGGGGTAAGGTGATTTTTGGTCAACGGTTGGCTAAGTTGTATTATTGAACCATTAATGGATGCAATCGTGGCTACCTCATCACTGGCGTTATCCACAGGATCTGTTCCGGCGATAACGATTCTATCGCCAATTGCCCAACCGATAGGGGCACTTGATAAACTTAGGGTAGTTTCACCGATCCTAGGATTGATGGCAACAGTGGTCCAAGCATCCTTTGACATGCCATAGACTACCGTTTTTCCCATCAACACCAAGCCTTTTTCCCATTGGTCGGTATGTAACTGTATGTCGCCTTCATCGATAATGGTGATTTTGCAAGTAATTCCTTCGGGGATGGGGTGGGTTGCGGTGCCTATTTCCAATTCGCCAGACATACCCTGAACAATGGTTTCCACATTTAGAGCCGTGTTTACTGTATTTGAAAATTGTAGCTTTCCATCGTTTCTAATGATTTTTATTCGCGTACTTATCTCACTATCAATAGATAAAACAAGACCGGAAGGAATATGGATTTTTGCACCCTGAGTTGGAATTGCCCCATTTCTCCAGGTAGTTGCGGCACCCCAGCTTCCTGAGTTTTGAACAACATGAGTGGCTTCATTTGGGGGCAAAAGATCCAACGGACTCGAAATAGGTAACGGTAGCTGGGCGTTTGCAACATAGCATACCAAAAGGCATAGTAGAAAAATTAAAGGTTTTCCATCAAAAGTGGTTGGGGTAAATTTCATGGCATAGCAGATTTTATACTTTCTACCATGGGAACAGGTTGGTGTAAAAACACCCTACCCCCTAAAAACTAAACCGCAACAAAAAATTAGGGGTCAACCCTAAGGAAAGCTGCTCCAATTGTTCCAACTCTTCTTGCCCAGTCTCTGGATTAAAATCCAATTGGTAAAAAACGGAAAGCGGAATTTGGCGATTGTAAATATTTTGAAGTGAGAACCCTATGATTCCGGAGGATTTATTTTTTGAGGAGAGTTGAAAACGATATTGGGCTGAAGCATCCAGTCGATGGTAATCTGGAAATCGCTGTCCGTTGATGGGTCCAAAAATGATATCGTTGCTCACGTTATTAAATTCAATGGCCTGGGTAAATGGGGCTCCTGTTCTGTAGTTCCAACCCACGGAAAATCTCCAATTTCCATTTTCATAAACGTTGGATAGCGTTAGGTTGTGGGTGATATCATTGTTCCCTGGAAACGATGCATCATCAATTTCAGCGAATTCATAGTCTACGTTATTATGGGTATAGCCCAACCAAAAGTTAAAGTTGCCCAGTTTTTTCTTGAGTAAAACATCAAGCCCAAAAATGGTACTGGAACCTATGGAATAGGACTGTTCCGCATTGGTAAATCCATTGGTAAAGGTGGTCAACCCGTCAACGTTTTTTAAATACCCATCAATGTCCAAGGTCCAACCGTTGGAATCAAAAAGTAGTCCAGCGGAAAATTGGGTGCTCTCCAATAGCGGAAAGTTTTCATTATCGGTCAAGGTCCAAATACCGCTTTGTAACCGTAAGCGGGTGTCGTCAAATTCAACAAGTTGACTAATGGCCTGGTAGCGCTGTTCGCCGGTCAATTTGAGGCGTATTGTTTTACCTATCGGGTATTCGAAATTTAGGCGGGGTTCCCAATACCAATCATCCAGCAATGAAAATTGGGAGACCCGTATACCTAGATTGAAAAATCCCCTGTTTTGTGGGCGGTAGGTATAGGCGGTATACATGGAGTTGGTGGTATTTTTACGCGACAAGACTTCATTGAAACTGTCGTTGCCAGATTCGGGGTTTCCATCTTCATCGCCAGAAATCTGATAAAAAACATCATTGGTGAACCGTTGATAGCCCAGCTGTACCTTGTGTTTTTCTGAAAAAAGGTAAGCTAGGCTTGTTGTTATGCCATAATCCTTTACCGAATTTCTACGAAGGTTTCGTTCAGCAAAACCATTAGGCGCGCTAAATAGATTTTGATAGGTGCTTTCATAATTCGTGTAATACGTACTTATCGAGTGTTTGAAGTGTTCCCCTTTTTTTCCCTTCCACTCAAAACTTACCCCATTATTTTCACTGGTCAAGATATCCCGCTCCAGGTTTTCATCAATTTGTAACCGAAAATTCAGATCATTCCGAGTTAACAGGCCGCTGAGGTAGATGCTATCGGTTTCTGAAGGCCTAAAAATCAATTTTAGGTTAGTATCGTAAAAGAAGAAGGTTTCTTCACCTTCTACCAGGTCCTCATCCTCGTCTTCATTGGCAGGGACATCTCCTACTACGGTATTTTGGAACACTTTTTCAGAAATGGCGTCAAATGTTGGGGTGGCCAACCCTCCAATATCGGCATAGGAACGCCTTGCTGAGGTCACAAAGCCCACTTTTTTTCCCAAAGGTACCTTGACATGGGCATCGGCCTGAGTCCCATTCAATCCAATACCCCCGGTTGTTTTTGAGGGGATTTGGGTTTCTCCGGAAATATCGATAACCCCAGAAATCCGATCACCAAACTCAGGACTTGCACCACCCTTAAAAATTCTGGCATCGGTGGTGATGTTTGGATTAAAAATGGATACCATCCCAAAGAAATGTCCCGTATTGTAGAGCTTAATTCCATCGAAAAGTATCAAATTTTGATCTGGGGAACCCCCACGAATCTGAACATCGGAGACCGTTTCATTTACCGTTGTAATTCCTGGAAGCCACTGGGCCGACTGAAATACATCCGGTTCCACATTACCGGGCAGTGGCGCTTGTTCCGTAACGGAAAGGCTGATCGAACCATCTTTGTTTTTGTCGATACCGGCAATGAGATAGGACTTCACAATGACCTCACGTAAGGATTCCGCCTGTGGATTTAAAAAAATGTTTTTACATGCTGAAGACCCAAAATCAGCCGGAAATACCAACCGTGTTGCATAACCTATATATTGCAGCAGTACTCCGCTGGTAAGTGTTTCATTTTCAATCAAAAAATAGCCGTTTTCATCACTGGTAAACCCTTTGTTCGTGCCTTTTACTACAATAGTGGCATAAGGTAGGGGAGCTTTGGAAATCACATCAAATAGATAGCCACAAACCGTGCTTTTCCCATTTGGTAAACTGATAATGACTTGATTTTCACCGATGCGTTCAAATAAGAGTCCTGTCTTTGAACTGATAAAATCCAAAAGTGTATCAATTTCAATGGAGGTCGCGGTTTTGGTAATGGTGACATCCGCAATGCGTTCATCAGAATAGGAAAATAGCAGGCCTGTTTTTTCTTCCAGATCGGCCAATACGGTTTTTAAAGGGGTGCTGTTATAGTCAATAGCGATGTTTTCCTGTCCTGTGACGACCAGAAAATAAAGAAAGCATAAAAAGGAAAAAAGATTTTTATTGCTTTTAGCGTGCATTCAGCGTTACCGTTTTTTGGTCTTCAGAGAGTTCATATACCACTCCCATGGGCACAAATACGGATTTTAATGCCAGTTTCAAATCATCATGTACAAAGGTGCCGGTAAAATGTCCTTTGATCGCGGTTGGCCCATAGTCGAAGGAAATGCCGTAATATACTTTCAATTCTTTCATTACCGTTGAAAGTTCTGCATTTGAAAAGCTACTTCTCCCCTCATGCCATAGCGGACGTGATTCACTGTGCTTAAATTCCAGTAAAATGTTTCCTTTTAATTCAACGGCATCACCCGCGTTTAAGTATGATTGTTGTTGCTCTTCCGCATGGTCATAGCGGACACGACCCTCATAGCAATGGAGTTCAAACGAAGCGTCCCGTACTTTTACATTGAATGCCGTACCCAACACGCCAATACTTCCAGATTTGGTATTGACCATAAAATCATCCCCTTTGGTTACCGTAAAGAAAGCCTCGCCAGTTAAATCAACTTCCTTATTCTGCGTCCAAAAGAAGCGATGATGCCTCAAGCTTGATTTTGCATTGAGATGTACTTTCGTACCGTCCGGCAGTTCCACCGCAAGCTTTTCACCGATATTGGTGGAGTAGTTCACTTGATTGAAGAAAAGACCCAACAGCAATAGCAAGGATGCTGCGATGCCGATGGCATAGTACAATGGCCTTAAACGAATGGCTTTGGAGGGTCCTTGATTTTCAATTCCATGCCAAACCTTGTTACGAAGAGCTTCTTTGTCAAATTGGGGTTTTTCGAAAGCTTGAAGCCCTTTTGCCAAACGTTGGTATTCCCCATATTCCGATGATGCCTCAAATTCAGCACGTTCCGTTTCGGTGAGCTCTCCGGCAAGCCAACGCGCCATAATGGTATCATCTTTTTCTTCGAACATCATTTTTTTACATACATCTAGGGAACAGGCGATTTCATTCTTACCCTACCCCCTCATTGTTACTAAATATTTTTTATGGTCTTTCTCAACTTTACCAATGCCTTGTGCATCCGTTTTTCAACCGCCTTTTGGGATACCCCCAAAAATTCGGAAATCTCCCTATAGGTCATTTGGTCCATTCGGTTCAATAAAAAAACTTCCCGCTGCCCTTCCGGTAGATTGGCAATGGCCTGTTGAAGGCGTTCCATGAACTCCTTTTCCTCCAATTGAAATTCCGGTGTTTCCATATCCCTGGTCTTTTGGGGTTGTTTGGCATATTTCAAAACCACCTTTTGGTGTTCTACCTGATTGTAAAAAGCATTTTTGGCTACGGCAAACAAAAACCCACGGGCTTTTTCAAAAAGTACTTTTTTGCAATTGTTCCAGAGTTTGATAAAGGCCTCCTGCACCAAATCTTCTGCCTGCTGTTGATTGCCACATTGATAATACAGATAGTTGCGGAGGGATTCGGAATTTAAGTCGAACAGCTCATTAAACACCCTTTTATCGCAAACGGACTTTTCGTTGTGACTCATTCAAAAAAAATTCTTTGGGGGTGGGGTGAATTCAAAGTATCCTGTTCTACTACCAAAACTAAAAAATTATTGTTTATGTATGTCCCAAAGCAGTTCAAGTACACACTAGTGCTACTAAGCTTGTTGGCCATGGCTTTGATGGCTTACAAAATATTTGTGCTTTCTAAAAATAAAGTTGAATTTTCAACGGCGTCGGTATACACCGTCACCTACCGTTATTTTTTTAAGACGGATTCCACAAGCACTTTTATCAAAACCTATTTGCCAAAGAACAATTCCAGACAGCGCATTAGTGGACAGAAAAGTGTGGTCCCCAATTCCGTTCAATTTTCGACCAAAGCTGAGGGACCTAATATGCGAGGAAATTGGTTGACCCACGCCAAAAATACCTATGAGAGCATCAGCTATTCCTTTTCCTTTAGGGGAAAAGATCAACTATTTGGCCTAACGAATCAATTTAAACCGATTCCCCTTGGTATGGAACCCTTTTTAAAGGCTACAAAAAATATTCAAGTCCATGCCCCTGAAATAAGTGAATTGGCAAAAAGACTGGGAAATAGGGCCAAAACGGACAAAGATAGGGTTCGGGCATTGTTCAATTACGTACATAAAATTCCTTCCGCACCCATCATAACCCTGACCGACGCCTTGGGCGCTTTGGAACGAAATGAAGCTTCCTGCAATGGGAAAAGCCGATTACTGGTCGCTTTGGCAAGAAACCTGGGGTATCCTTCCCGTATCAAGGGGGGTATTATCCTAAACGAATCCAACAAACGGACGTCCCATGCATGGACCGAGGTTTTTATCAACGGTCACTGGGTGCCATTTGATGCCCTTAACGGCCATTTTGCCTATTTGCCTGCCAATTATTTGGAGCTATATGCTGGGGATGCGTTTTTGATCACCCATACGCCTGGAATCCAGTTTGATTATTCCTACGAGATCCAAAAAAGGGAGTCGCCACACTTTTTGAATGAGGAATCCGAAGCAGCGCATAAGGTCATGGCATTCTCATTATGGAATTTGGTCAAGAATAAAAATATTTCAAAAAAGAACCTTTTTCTATTACTGATGCTCCCCTTTGGAGGTCTGTTGGTGGCTCTTTTAAGAAATATTGTAGGTATTGGAACCTTTGGGGTTTTTCTACCGGTACTCATCGCATTTTCACTTTTGGAAACCGGTTTCACCATAGGGTTGGCACTTTTCCTATTCCTCATTTTATTTGTTGGCTTGATTACCCGTCCTTTTGACGGTATGGGACTTTTGCATACGCCCAAGTTGGTCATCTCATTGACATTAATGGTGTTGGTGATGGCGGGGGGCAATTATTTAGGTTCCACGTGGGATATTCCCTGGTTGGGTTCCCTCACCTTGTTCCCAACAATTATCCTAACCATTTCCGCCGAGCGCTTTTCAAAACTGATTGTTGAGGATGGGTTTCATAAAGCCACGGCTACCCTGTTACAGACCCTTTTGGCCGTAAGCGTCTGTTTTTTGTTCTTTTCCATACCTGACTTGGATACTATTTTAATTCTATTTCCAGAACTGATGCTATTGGTTTTGGGCAGTTGTATGCTTTTGGGAAGGTATGCGGGCCTACGTTGGACCGAACTCTTCCGATTTCAACCCCTATTAAAACAAAAATTGGCCTAGGCATGTTTCAAAAATTTTTTCAGGTACAAAATCCCAAGGGGGTGATTGGCCTCAATCGGCGCAATATTGAATTTATCTATCCGCACAATCAACGGAAATATTACACCTTGGCTGATGACAAGGTCAAAGCCAAGATGATTCTGCATGAAAATGATATTGCTTGTGCCAAGACCTATGCCGTAATTGAACGTGTAAGCGAAATCAAGTTGAAATGGGCCGGGTTACAACATAAAAAGGCCCTTGTTATAAAACCCGCCAAGGGCTGCGGGGGAGGGGGCATCAAAATCCTAAAAAAAGACGCCACTGGCCAATGGCAAAGCAGTGGTAATACCATGACGGATACCCAGATATTTCACCACATTACCAGTATCATTTCGGGATTGTTTTCAATGGCTTCCAATGATGTATGCCTCATTGAGGAGTGTATTGTACCCCACTCCTTTTTTGCGGAAATCTATCATGAAGGGGTACCCGATTTTCGAATCATTACCCTAAAGGGAAAACCACTTATGGCCATGTTGCGCATGCCTACTTCAAAGTCCGATGGCAAGGCGAACCTGCACCAAAGGGGCGTTGGCATTGGCGTTGATATGAAAAATGGCACCTTGACCCAAGTATACGATGGAAAGCACTATAGCCATCATCATCCAGACAATGAGAACATGGTATTTGGAAAACAAATTCCTTTTTGGTTTACCATGCTGCAATTGGCAAAAAGAACGGCCCAGGCCTTTCCCCTAGACTATCTCGGCATTGACCTTGTCATCGATAAAATCAAAGGACCACAGATCATGGAGGTTAATGTACGTCCAGGTCTGGGCATTCAATTGGTCAATAAATGTGGGTTGCAATCCACCATACAACAATCTTGCTATAAAAGTTACCATGAAATTTAGCGTCTTCGCCCTATTTGTTTTAACAAATGTTCTTATGAGTGCCCAAGAGCGCCATCGTTTTGAACTCGGAAGCCAAACAGGGTATGAATACAACTACTTCAAAAGTCCTGATGAATTGCTGGTCAACGGCACGCTTTTGAATGAAAACGACTTGATAGCCAGCAGCAGTTATTTGGATGTCTTTTTTGACTATGATTACCGCTACAAATGGAAAGCCAATCGTATCCGAATTTCAGTATCCCCTTTTGCACGACTATTTCAGGAAAACGTAGCGGATAGTTATTGGAATTTGGAAACTACGGTAAAGTACGACCGTACCTTGGGAAAAAAGACCAAACTTTTGGCAGCGCTCAACTTTGAGCGTATGAATCGTGAAGGATTGGACGGCGCCCAAGATGTTCTGGTCAATCCTTTGGGTTATACGAATTATGGGGCCTCCACAGGCATGGAAATCCAGCCCTTCAAACAAAACAAAACCAATTTGGAAGGCTTTTTCAACTTCAAGGATTTTGATGAATATGGCACCCGTGACCTACAGTTCAATGAATATGGGTTGCGATTTGGAACCAAGCAGCAATTTCGTCCCGGGCGTTATGAACATGCTTTCGGATTAATGGTATATTATAAAAAACGACTTTATAAGACCTTTAATGCAGAAGATACGCCCCAAAATGGCGAACGGAATTGGGATTATGCCAAGGGCAGTATCTTTTATGAACTGCCCCTAAATGGTGTGTTTGAATTGGAACCGCAGTTCACCTATTATTTGCGTTTGGACCGTTTGGAAGACCGGTCAGGGTTCAACCAGTATGGTCCTGGTTTGCGGTTGCGATTTGATAATGACAAAACAAAAATCAGTGCAGTGGTAAAGTTTCAAATTCGTGATTACACAACGATTCAAGCTCCAGGGGGTGACGATTTGCTACGGTATCAATACACGGATTTTTCCTTGAATTTTGAACATCAATTGCCCGTAAAAAACCTTCTGTTCACGGGAAAGGTGTATAGCCGATTTCGGGAAACCAATACCATTGATGTAGCTGCACGTTCCTTTCGAGGCTACACCAACCAATATGCGGGGTTGGGTTTAACCTGGACACTTTAAATTCTAAAAAATGGAGAAAGATTTTTCATTTGGGTTCGTTTTGTGTTTGAATGCTGATAAAATACCGGCAACTTCCAGTAATCCGTATATAAGAAAACCTTTAGGGCCCATGAAAATGTTCTCTCTTTAGTGTACTAAGGGCTTCCGGAGTAATCCCCAAATAAGAGGCAATCCTTCGCTGCGATACCGGCTACATAACGTTGAAGAATCAGCCTCTTTTTTATTTTTTGTCATCACACGACTTTTAAATATAGGGATACTACTTCGTATCGCGCTACGCTGAACACGTGAGATAACTTGGTCCTTGTTTACTGTAGAAGTAAGCGATAATGCATTGTTAATGTTATGATAAACAGAATTATAATGTTTAATCTTTTTTTACATTCGTTAAACAGATAACTAATTCCAACACTATGAAATCATTTTTCCTCAAGGCATCTGGGATCTTGGTAGTCCTTTTGATGTCTTTTAAGCCCAATGCCCCTGAATTTCAAGGGCAAGCTATTTATTTTTCCAAGTCTTCGATGGAGTTGGGCCGTTGGGGTGCCCGTATGAGCGAAGCGCAGAAAAAACAAATTAAAGACCGCCTAAAAAATCGATTGGAAAAAACGTATATCCTCAATTTTAACAAAGAAGCTTCTGTTTTTAATGAAGAGGAAAAATTGGATGCCATGTCTGGGGCTACAGATTCCTGGGGGAAAAATTTTGCACGGGGGGAGCAGTATAAAAACGTGAAGGAAGACGCCTTGGTCCAGACCCAGGAATTTTACGGAAAACGATTTCTCGTAAAGGATAAATTGCAGACCTTTAATTGGAATATGGGCTCAGAAACAAAGCAGATTGGCCAATATATGTGCTTTAAAGCTTCGGCCCTGGTACCTACTGATGAATTGACGTGGTTTGATTTTTCATGGGGGAAGTTAAGACGGCAGCAAGCACAGCTGACGGATTCGACCAATACGGGAGTCCCAGAAATCGATATGACCCAGGTGGTTGCTTGGTACACCCCTCAGATTCCTGTTTCCCATGGTCCCGCAGAATATTGGGGTTTACCTGGCCTCATTTTGGAAGTAAATGCAGGGAACACCACCATGCTTTGCTCCAAAATTGTAATCAATCCAGACGAAGAACTCAAAATAGAAGCGCCGGATAAAGGTAAAGTGATTTCAAAGTCGGCATACCAAACCACGGTCATGGGCAAAATGAAGGAAATGATGGAAAACCGAGGGCGACGAAGGACGAGGTAATCCGGAGCTCCACTACATCCCATTATAGCAAATGAAAAGACTCTTAGGTGCCATCCTATTCTTGTTGGCCCTGGCCGTTCACGGTCAAATCAAGTTGGAAGGGGTTGTGCGTGACAGTCTTAATAAGCCATTGGAACTAGCCAATGTTATTGCCATCAACCAAGAAACCAATACCATGGTTTCTTATGGCATTACCAATGATACCGGAAGATTCCAAATAGAACTAGGGCCAAATACCACATTTCAAATTCAAATAAGTTATGTTGGGATGCAAACCCTGAAAGAAAAGCTGATCACCAAAGACACCGATATTGATAAAGACTTTGTACTCATCCCAGAAAATGCATTGGATGAGGTTGAGGTGGTTTATGAAATGCCCGTTCAAATCAAAGGGGATACCCTCATTTACAATGCAGATTCCTTTCAGGACGGTACGGAACGAAAATTGGAAGATGTCCTTGAAAAATTACCCGGAGTTGAAATCAATGAAGATGGGCAAATTGAAGTTGAGGGAAAGGTGGTCAATAAATTGATGGTCAATGGCAAGGACTTCTTTGATGGGGATACCAAATTGGCTTCAAAGAACATTCCCTCAAAAGCAGTTGACAAAATACAGGTACTACGTAATTATGCCGAAGTTGGGCAATTACGAAGTGTTCGTAACAATCAGGATAATGTGGCCCTAAATATCAAACTGAAGGAGGGAAAGGAAAATTTTTGGTTTGGAGATCTTACTGCGGGGGCAGGATTTTCACCTGATGATGCCCTATATGTATTACAACCGAAACTCTTTTACTATAACCCAAAATACACGATCAACTTTATTGGTGATTTTAATAATACCGGCGAGGTGGCCCTAAATAGACGCGATATTCGCAATTTTAGTGGAGGATTTCGGATTCCAAGCAGCAATAGTGGGACGGATATTAGTTTAGGAAATAATAACCTCAATTTTTTGACCGACCAAAACAATACTTTGGAAATAGAGAGCAAGTTGGCAACGGCAAATTTTAGCTACTCACCAACCACGGCCCTGGATGTAAGTGGTTTTTTGATTTATAGTAGCAGTAGGATCCTATCTCGTGAGACCAGTTTTATACGGTATACCAATCCCGAATTGGGTATTCCCGATGAAGCCACTGAGGAGTTGGGCCGGGAGCGATCGGAAGAAGGGCTCTTAAAACTGAGTGCCTCTTTTCAACCTAATTACAACAATCAAGTCGATTACGATATCCTGGCAAGGGTTTCGGAAGACCGACAAAGGCAACTGGTATCTTCTTCCGTTTTGGGAGACACCGATCGCAGGGATGATTTTACGCCGGTAAGCATTAGTCAAAACTTAAATTACTATTATACCCTTAACGAAACCAATATTTTTGCCTTGGAGGCACAGCATGTCGTCAAGGATGAAGACCCCTTTTACAATGCCATATTGACCAATACCGCAAGTAACGAAGATGCGTTTGATTCCACAGCGGAACAACTTGGGTTGGATACGGCCCAAAGTGCCTATAATTTTGACCAGAACAGAAGGATAAAGTCCAACCAGTTGGATGCAAAACTGGATTACTACAATATTCTGAACAAAAAGAGCAATCTGAATTTAACCCTTGGGGTAATTCTTAGCCGCCAAGAGTTTAATTCTTCAATTTTTCAGTTTTTGGACGATGGAAACGTATTGCAACCTACCCCAACCATTAATGAGGGGAGGGCAGAAAATGATACCGAGTATAATTTTAGCGATATCTATTTAGGAATTCGGTATCGCGTAAAATCTGGGAAGTTTACCATAACCCCCGGGATATCGGCACATGCATATGGTAATCAAAACACGCAATTTGGGATTACCTTTGAAGATAACTTTTTCCGGCTGCTCCCTGAATTTGAAACGCGAATCGATCTTAAGAAAAGCGAATCGCTTACCCTCCGGTACAATATGCGTAACCTGTTTACCGATGTAACCCGAATTACCGAGGGTTTGGTATTGAACAACTTCAATACCATCCAATTCGGGGCGTCCGAATTGGAGAACGCCCTATCCCACAACATCAGCCTGCTATACAACAGTTTTAACCTCTTCAACTATACCAATGTGTTTGCCAGGGCCGCCTATTCCAACAATATTGACCAGATTCGGAGCTTGACCGATTTTGAGAATGTTATTCGTACGAGTACCTTTTTCAATTCCAGTTTTGCGGATGAAACCTTTAGCCTTTTCGGTCGTGTGCAACGGACTTTTGGAAAAGTACAGGCAACCTTAAATGCCAGCTTTAATTACAGTAAGATCAATCAATTCATTCAAGAGCAACGTTCATTGAATGAAGGTTTTACCCAAACCTATACCCCCGGTATTCGTACCAATTTTAAAGTGGCCCCCAATGTCACCGTCAGGTACCGGTACAGTGTTACCAATAATGACCAGGGGGGCGGTGAAACCCGGTTCGTCACTAATGCCCCCTCTGTGGATTTTGACGCCTACATTTGGAAATCGGTGACCTTTCGGTCGGATTATACCTATACCAATCAAGATCTGGGAAACGGCAGTTCCCAGTCTTTCCAGACCTGGAATGCTTCTCTGGCCTATCGAAAGGATAAGGATGCCAAATGGGAATATGAAGTAAAGGCCACCAATATTTTGGATATCGACTCGCAGGTTCGCAATAGTGCCAATAATGTATCCGTATTTACCTCAGAGACATTTATACAACCCCGGTTTTTGACCTTTAGATTGATTTATACGTTGTAAAATAGCTAAAAGGCCTATTCCAAATTCTTTAAAGGAATTCTCCAAACGTTTTGAATGGTATCCAAAGTGCCTATACTATTTTCCAAAATCACCCTGTCTGTTATTGCCAAGCCCTTTTGGGCCATGTTTTGAAAACTGTCAATGCCATCATTTGGGAAATTTTGACGCGTTCGGTGGATGTTGAATGAATTGGAAAAAGTTCTCCCAAAAGCCCTTTCCACGCCCTCTTTGCCCAAAATAAAGCCAAGCAATCCACCCCAAGTCGCCGTTGGATTATCCGAATCCCAACCCGCCAAAGCCCCTATTTTAATTGTTTCCAGTAAGTTCCCCCCACCGTAAAAGAGGCTGACCAAACTTGCGGCGAAGTTGATTCCAGCGGCAAAACAGCCGTTGCAATACATGTTCCTTTCGGTAAGGGTATATCCATCCTTTTGGTCCACTTGATACCGTTTATAAATGGAATCCCGACTCTGCTCCCAGGGAATTCCTGATTCGTAAAGTCTTTTGGTATAATCGAACATCTTACGGGCATAGCCTCCATCTGGGAGCACTTTACTGGCCTGATTGGCACTATGTACTAATTGTTCATGTACGGTTTTACCACCGTTGTTCATTGCGGCCAAGGCATACATGACCACATAAAACTTGGCAATATGCTCAGCTTCTTCGCGTGCAGTGGTACGGATGGGCAATTCAGCTATTTTTAACGCAATGTCGGGCCTTCCTGGCGCGAACAAACCGAATATCTCGGTCGTCAATTGGGCATCTATCATTTCAAAATGCTCGTTGTTCCTAGGGTGCCCTGTGTCTGGAGGTAGCATACCCTCTTTCATTAAGTCGAATGCCTTTTGGTTGGATACCCACAAATAGTTCTCCTCTTCCGGAATAATATGCCTAAGCCAGCCTTCACGTATTTGTTCCGGTGTGAGTATGCTGGTTTTGTGTTCAAATAACAACTGCTGATACATATATTCAATATCGGTATCGTCATCTGCACCCCAGATTTCATCGGGACCCCTAAATACAAAATCAATGGTCGCTGATAGCTCACTGGGTGTTCCTTCCGACCAAATGTTGGGTTGATCCGGTTTTCCCCAATCGTTACGAGTGTAAAAAGCGCCGGTTTTGATTTCCCCAATATTTCCAATTTTATCCATTTCGGTAACGAGGCCCGTCCAATTGGCAATGCACTGTCCCAGCCAAAAACCATAGAGCTGATTGGCATAAGTATCACGGGAGATTGTCAAAAAAGACTTATTATCGGAACGGGATGTTATGTTCTTCTTCTTTTTGGTTTGACAGCCCAATTGGACAATTAGGAAAAAAATGATACATATTCTTGTGCCCATGCTTTTCGATAGTGTGAACAATCTGCTTCGGGAACCTTTATCCAACCGATGTTTCTTGCCTTTCAATAGATCAATTCTTTATCATTAGAACCCCTTTCTCATAGCTTTCACCGTTTTTTGTTCGATGCCAAAAAAGGATATCAAATGCTTGGCATTGAGGCCCACAGGGCATTGGGCTTCCAATCCAATTTTAACTGAAGTTGATTTGGGGAGTGAGGTTAACCGGGCCATTTTGTAATCGGAATCGTCCTCTGACCACAGCATGGCGTAATTATCTCTTTTTCGAATCAATTTTAACCAAATTGTCCCACGATTTACTAGGACTACCCCGTTGGCATCATCGGATAGGTCTTTGGTGACAACGGTAACGATACTGGGTCCCGTGGCATCCGAATTTTCAAAGGCAAACTTTATCCAATAGTTTTCGTCTATGTGGACCATCAGCGCTACGGCATTCCACTGACCTGAAAAATCAGGTTGTACCCGAGCTTTGACCACAAAATCCCCCTTAATTTCCGTAAATAGAAAAGGAGCGGTACCCGTTTTGTTACCATCTTCGGGATTGTTAAAGAAATCACTGCCTTTTGGTGCTTCGACGGTTAAAATGCCATTGCTGATGTCAAATGATTTTGGTGGGTTCATCCAAGTAAACCCTTTTAAATTTGAGGGTGAGCGTTCCAACAAGAGATTTTTGGTATTACCATTTTCCATCACCTGCTGAGCCGCACTCAAACTTGTCATGAAGAGGGTAGGAAGTAGTACTTGAATTTTCATGGTACTGTATCATTTGTTGGGTTGTAATACCAGTTTGTCCGTGGCTACCGAATCAATTTTTTCTCTGGAGAAGTATACCGGAAAATATTGATCGTTTGCCCAGGGCTCAAAAAGGTTGTTGTAATAAGGGCTTTCAGGGTTACCCGACTGGCCGGGTCCGTTCGTACCAATAGCTGCATCCCAGTCTCCCGTGTTCACCACTATCCGAAAAGACGCCCCGCTGGACTGGCGCAGGTTGTTACCCGTTGATCCAGGGGTGTAGCCATTGCCCCCACGGGCTAAGGGGCCCAGATTGAGCATTGACCTTAAACTATCATTGACGGCATCGCCCAAGGCGTGTGCCATGTAGGTGTGTTTGTAGTTTTTCGTACCGTAGAGCCATTCATTCATATCATTCCCTAAGCGTGCTTCCAAATTTTTAATGGCACTTTCAAAGGATTCTTTTAAAAACTGGTTTCGGTCAACCAGGGGATTTGTCCCAAATTGAGTGTCAGGATTAGCAATCCAATCCAAGATGGTTTTTAGTTGTAAAGAGGTAATGTATTTCTTGGCTATTTCAGGAATAAAAAGAGCTTCCGCCTTCCGTTTCAATTCTCTTTCCCATTCCACATAAATGCCGGCTGCAACGGATTCCGGTAAGAGCTGATAATCCCAATTCAACAGTAGTTCTTTTGCTTCTTCGGCTTTCCCCTCAAACTGTAGATTTCTTAAATAGGGTGCCAATTGCCTAGCGGGCAGGGATGTATAATCCACTTGGAGCGCCTTCATATCTTCCATGCTCATTTTGTTACTGGAACCAAGCACTTCGTTTACACGATTCCCCCTATAAGGATCGGACCAGGAATAGCCAACGGCATTCCAATGTTGGTAGTTTGCAGGTGTCACATTTTGGTTGGCCGTAGCCAAAAACCCACTTTCAGGGTTGTAAGCATTTGGTTTTTGTATAATGGGCAAATAGCCATCCCATTCGTATCTTCCATCCCCTGGTACAGGAACTAGCCCACTGAAATTATTTCGGATTGGGGCAATCCCCACGGCTTGCCAGCCAATGTTTCCTGCCTTGTCCGCCCACACCATGTTTTCGCCTGGGATGTTACTGTAGTTACAGGCTTCCCTAAACTCCTCCCAAGTCTTGGCCTGATCCATGCGCAGCGAAGCAAGATAAGGGGAGCCACCCGGTTCCAGCCAAGCACAACGTACGGCATACGCTTTATGGTGCTCTTGGTCAATATAGGTTACCGGGCCATGATGGGTATAGTGCAATTTTACAATGCTATCCTGTCTTCCTTTTATTGGAATGGATTCCGTGATAACCTCCATCTCCCTCCATTCGTTTTTATAGCGGTATTGGTTTTGATTTTTAGGGTTGAGGTCATAGACATAAAGGTCTTCCCCATCGGTTCGAAAAACCGTGAGTCCCCAAGCACCATAGTCGTTATGTCCGATGGATATACCAGGGATTTCTGGTTCCCCGCCTCCTATGACATTCCATCCCGGAGCTACTAAGTGTGCCATGTAGCGGAGCGAAGGGACGGCAATGGTACGGTGGGGATCGTTAGCCATGTAGGTATTACCATCTTCCATTAAGCGTCCACTGACCACCCAATTGTTGCTGCCCAGGGCCAGGGAATCCGGTCGGGTATTTTGTCCAATAAATGCCGAGGCTGTTTGTGTTTTACGATAGTTTTCGATGATATCTTTAGGTTGAAAAGCGACCGGTTTTCGATAGGCATTGTAAAGTCCTAAAATGTCATCGAAAAGAAGTTCGGGGTCAATACTCGAATCCAAGGTCAGGATGGGCTCCTTGGGATGGAACCACAATAGTTCCTTCACTTGCTCTTCTCCGAGTAGTGCCACCGCACGACCAATCTGTAATTCCTGACCTATATTGCCAAGGAGCCCCTGATGTCTCGATATCACCACTTCGGGCGTCCATTTCTGTGGAAGGATATCGAGCAATTTGAATTCCAGGGGTATGGATTCCGGTGTTTTTAGGATTTCGTCAATATAGGCATTGACCCCATCGGTATATGCCGTTATGATTTCAACCCCTTCATCATGATAGTGATTCATTTCAGAGGTCATATCTCCCCTAAATTGGAACAGTCGCGTTCCAATATCACGTTTCAGTTCACGTTCACCAAGAATTTCAGCAACGGTACCGGTGGCCTGTCGTCGCCAAATCTCAAATTGAAACAGTCGGTCCTTGGCCGCAGCATATCCTTGGGCGAAAAAAAGGTCGTGTTGATTCTTGGCATAGATGTGATTGATGCCCCATTGATCTCGAATGATTTCAACATTTTCTTGAAGTTCTTCAACCGAATGGGTGCTGACATTCAATTCCTTATTATGGCAGCAAAGGAATAAAATGCAAATCAATCCAAAATACCACAATCTCATTTCTTTTAGGTAATACATTCTCATAAGATGTTGAATTCTAAGGATATTGACCCTTCATTGGTCTTAATTTTTCCGTTTTGCCGTGAAATTACCATTAGGTTGCATACTAATTGCCTCGGTCATTAGACCGTTCTTTGGGGATTTGAACTTGACCTTAAAGCCATCCAAGTCCTTAATCATAAAGAGATGTTCTTCCAAAGGCAATAAAGTATATTCGGGCTGCCCTATGACGAACATATATAGCTGTCCGTCTTCTTTACTGTACACCCTAATTCCCATACCGCTGATATCATATTCCCCTTCATACATTTTTAAATCTTCCTTTGGGATTGCCATTAATTTTGGTTGTCGTTTAAATTCCAAAGGGTGATCCAAGGCGGGCTCAATTTTTGAATGGAGCGAGGCGATTTCACCACTATCATTGGTTCTGAAATTAAATTTTATTGGGCTGGTTTCCGTGGTGTCAATGCCCTCTTTTTTTACTTCGAAAGGTTCAAAAACATCATAATGGACGTGTTTCAAATAGTACTTTTTAAGTTTGAAATGGGCAAAAAGGGAATCGGATTTTGAATCGATGGAAAATGTACCATAGCCCGGGTGTGAATATTTTCCGGTATATGCTGTGATTTCTTGGGAGGGGGATGTTTTTTTGGTCATCGTCGAATCCGGGGAGGTATTTTCCTCTTGGGCTTCCCTGAACTTCTTTTTTTGTTCAAGAAAATAGTCCACCCAATCCGTAGATTTTGTCTTCAATAGCCTATCAGCCAAGGTGTTTCTGACCATATAAGGAACGGCCGAACCATTGTGATTGGCAAGTACTACAATGCCAAGGCTATCCGTGGGGAAGAAGGCCGTGCTGGCCGAAAAGCCATCTATATTTCCACCGTGTTCCACCCTATAATGGCCCTTATAGGAGGATACCATCCAGCCATAGCCATAATTGGCCAAATATATATCCGGATAGTTCTTTTCTGGCAAAGCGCCGCTCATGACCGCTTGTGAACTCTGTGCTTCGGTCACATAGGATTCTGGCAATAGCTGTTCTTCATTGTACTTGCCTTTATTGATCCAAACCTTGAGCCATTTGGCCATTTCATTCACACTACTATTGATGCTCCCTGCGGGGGCCATGGCCGCAATCTTGTAATAGTCCATTTTTCGTAGGACACTGTCTTTGTACAACTCATATGCCAATGCTGCATTGGAACTGTTTTCCAGTTCTTTTATGGAAACGTTGGAACGTTCCATGCCTAAAGGTTGAAAGAAGCGTTCCTTAATATTTTCTTCCCATGATTTACCGGTAATACGTTCGGCAATGACCCCTTGTGTCAAGAACATGAAATTGTTGTAATACCATTTTTGGCGAAGCCCCGTAAAGGGTTCTTGGTATTGTATTCGCGCGATGAGACTGTCCCGATCAAATGTTGGGAACAGATACCATGAAAAGTCATGACGTGGAATCCCAGTCTGATGGCTCATTAAATCACGAATAGTTACGTTGTTGTTCAATTCGTTATTGTAAAATCTCAATTCCGGAATATAGTCAATGGGGCTATCTTCAAAAGAAAGTTCCCCTTCATCCCTTAGCTGTCCCAAAATGGCACTTGTAAAGGCCTTTGAACATGACCCAATGGCCAAAAGGGTATTGGCATCCATGGGTATGTTGTTTTCGATGTCGCGATAGCCAAACCCTTTGGCGTATAACGTTCGTTTACCTTCGACAACGGCAACAGCAAAACCGGGTGCTTTGGTTGTTTCGAGTATCTTGATGAGTTCTTTTTCAATGCTTTTGAGCCGTTTATCCGTTTGCGCCCAACCATTGAAAACTAAGAGAAAGACCAAAAAGCGTAATATCCATCGGTTTTTCATAAAAAGTGAGTTGAAGTCTTAAAAACAAATTTGGTTATTTCCCCTTCGCGTTTTAAGCGATGGGGGATTATTCTTTCTCTGAAAACCCATTCTCTTTGAGCACCATGGTTTTTGATACATTTTTATTGATTTGTTCGGGAGTAAACCAAGCTTCCCTAAGCTCCTTTTTGGAGAACAACCCCAATTGATCTCCATTGTGGGGAGAATTTTTTTGTGTGGCATTTCCATAACTCAGTAAAACATTGGCTTTTACTTGGTCGCCAAATTCAATGACACCTACCCAAGAATCACCACCTCCAACATACATATGATCCTCGTCAGCATCACCGGGCCATGATACCCGAAAAACACCCATGCTGCCGTCAATGCCATTGGCCGGCAAATCCGTTCCGTTGTAATTGATGCGATAATAGTCGCCCCAAGGTGTGGCCAAATCCCCAAATTTACCCTCGATTTCCATGGCAGCCTGTTCCAAGAGTTCAACGGCCCTTGTTGGATCCGCTAATCCGTCTGGGGTGGTGTTGGCGGCTTCCATACTCCAGGAAGTGGTGTAGTTCGCAGCATTCCATGGACCAAATTTTCTGGCCCAAGTATAAAACAGGAGCATTCCTTTGCTATCGGCATCTGACTCCCGATCCCAGTTTTCCAATACCGCTTTGGCTTCTTTTGCTTTTTGGTTCGTTGAGGCGTCAACAGCTGCAAAAAGATCATCAAGAATTCGGTCGGCAAATTCCAAGCGGGTCGACAGTTTGTAGTCCACCAATTCCTCAAACGTAATGGATTCGTCTTCCAAAAGCATACGGGCCGAACGTTGCGGTCGAAACGCCATGTACTGCGGGGCCATATAGCCCGGATACTCATCTGGATTCAGGGTTGGAGGGATGGTGCTTGTCCATGGAGGGTCGTTGGCATTCTGCAGCCAGCCATTGGCAGGATTTTTCACCTTGGGTAAATCCGCATAATCGTGAACCTCGGTCCAGACATCGGCGGATTTGCCGCCAGGAATGATGCGGTCCCAATAGCTCCAGGCATCTTCACCGCGTTTTGGAACCAATCCATTGAACAGATAAAATATGTTTCCTTCCTTATCCGCATACATCACATTCCAAAAAGGAATCTGGGCCATTTTAAGGGCCGATTCAAATTCTTCGAAGTTGGAACTATTGATCATACGCCACCACTGCAAACTCATATTGGGACGGTCAAAACCTACCATTCGAATGGCCAACACTTTGTCCTCCCTTTGGTTGACCACAGGGCCATGTACCGTTTTCATTATCGGAAAGGTATGGTCTATCCAAGTACTATCATTTTCTTTAATTTTTATGGTTCTTTGGCCGGCTTCAAATTCTTGGCGTTCCCCATCCAATACATATCCACCGTCCTTAAGTTCCAGTTCATAAGTGTCCGCATTGTCGATGGTATTGTCGGTATGGCTCCACCCCAGGTTTTCATTAAACCCAATGGCAATTCCTGGAAGGCCTACAAGATTGGAACCATACATATTTTTCCCATTTAAATTGAGATGGGATTCCCAAAAGGTAAACTCACCCCACCAAGGTAAATGTGGATTCTGGACCAACATGGCATTCCCGGAAGAGGATCGCTCAGGAGCGATGGCATAGGTGTTGGAACCCATGTCAGGCCATTGCTGAACACGACCAAGATCGCTACCACCAATAAATCGAGTGAAGACCACATACATAGCATGCATATTGACATCTTTGCTGGTAAGGGGCAAGACCACTTTGTTTTTTTCATCAATGGCCTCGGGATGGGCTTCGGCATAGGCATTCAATCCCTTGACAAACGAGGAGAACATTGCTTTTACTTCTGGGTCCTGTTTTGTTAACCATTCATCGGCCAATTCTGAAAAGCCCATAGTATGCACCAACATATCCTCCTGTAATTTGCCCTTGCCCCAATATTCAGCACCTTTGCCACGAGAGGTGCCATAAAGCTCCAAAATAAGATTGGCATGGTTGTGCATTTGTGCCCAACCTTGGGCAAAGAAGAGGTCTTCGATATTGTCTGATGCAATGTGGGGCACGCCCCAGGTATCCCAGGTTAATGTGGTTTCAGGGGTTTGTTTTTGTACACAGTTAAAATGGAGGAAACAAAGCAAGATAATGCCAAGAAGATATCGTTTTTTCATCGTGAAGTTTTTGAATTTCGAACTTCTTTAAAGATAACAATATGACCCTAAGATTTGATGGTATCATCCAACTAATTTAAGCGTCCGTCAATTAGGTGACTTTTTAAGCCGTAATGCGATAGCGAATAGCAATATTGACGGAACAAGAAGTACTAGGCCGGGTATCCATGCTTTGAGGTAGAAAGCAAGAAAAGCATTGATAAGGACCAGAAAAAAAACGATATTGTATACTAGATAAGTTTTCTGACCGTCCAATGTAGGCGCCAAAAAACACAATGCGCCCAATCCTATCATTTCAATAGTAGGTAAAATGAAAAGTACCGGAAAAATGGATTTAATACCATCCGAAAGGTTGGACGCATTTACTTTTTCGGTGATCAACCACAAACCGCTACCGTGGAATGCTGCCATAACCCATAAAAGTATTCCCGAGCTATAGGCCAACCATTTGAAGCGTTTGTTTTTCAATTCGTTATTCTTATGTTATTAAGTGTTCCCCAAATGGGATGTTCCCTATCCTTTGGGGATAGGCGAAAAAGCCAAAATTTTCCTTCGGACTGCTTTTCGATGGTAATGTTGAGGTGGATGGTGTTTTTTGTAAAAAAGCCGTCCAAGGTCTTCACTTCTCCCTGATACCCATTAGACGCATTTTCCAGGGAAATGGTTGTTTCCAATTCGTCAAACGGACCAACTACTTTCATCAATCCATTATAATACTCTTGAAGGTATTCCACCATGTTGTCCTTTTCAATGGTAAGGGGTGTATTCAATATCCAAGCAAAGGCATAGGTCCAGAATTCTTCACTTTCCGGACGGTTCCATTCAGGGGCAAAATAGACTTCTTCATGGCCTTTAAGGGGTATGGAAGGTGCAAAGGACAGGGGAAACGCCAGTTTTTCATACCGCCATTCAGAGGGTGCTTTAAGCGTAGTTTGTTCTTGCTGGGAAAAGGAAAGAAGCGTAGAGCAGAAACAAATAAAAAGAAATCTAAAGGGTTTCATGGATTCATGGATTGATAGGCCCTAAAGGTAACCAATCCTCAAATGATCGGGAATTTACGAAAATGACAACGCGATTACTACTTTAAGCGATAGAGATAAGGATTACTGCCGGGGGTCTCCTTTTTTAATTTGGGCAAGCGTTCAAATTGACCCGTGGACAACATCTTTTTTTGGAAACGGCTGCGATCTAATCGTTGTGACCGTATGGTTTCATGCAATTGGTGCAGTTGTGGCATGGTAAATTGAGGAGGGAGCAAATTGTAGGTCAGTTGCTCTTTTAGGATATCTTCTTTAAGTCGATTTCTAGCCTTGGAAATGATCGATTCATGATCGAGTGCGATATCGGGTAATTCATCAAAATCAAACCATGCTACCGCATCATCAAATTCTCCTGGCTCAGGGTGCAATTGGGCCATATCCACCAAGGAGTAATAGGCCAGGGTTACGAAGCGCTGGGCAATCCAATGGTCTTCATTCCATGGCAGTCCCTTCC
The DNA here is from genome assembly GCA_039184365.1 of Bacteroidota bacterium. Lineage (GTDB taxonomy): Bacteria > Bacteroidota > Bacteroidia > Flavobacteriales > Flavobacteriaceae > Croceivirga. The sequence goes on from JBCDBE010000024.1 coordinate 30,943, forward strand.
GTTCGAAATACGTTTTGAATTCCTCTGAAAACTTTCTGTTTTTATCCCCAAAGACACTTAGAAATTTAAAATGGGGTTTTTCAAGCGCCGTACGCTCCCTTAATACGCGATGTACCGCTGTATCTACCGATTCGTCAATTTTAATATGTCCTCCCGGTAATACCCATGCATCGGCCACATTTAATAGGAGGCATTTGAGTTTGCCCTCTTCATAACCAATGATTACCAGATCCAAAGATAGGTTGGGCAAAAAGTGCTGTGCCCCGTATTCCAGTATTTTTTCCAGTTCCACAATTCAAAAATACTATTTTGTGGCGTTATGTCACAAATTATTGGCTATATTTGTGGCAAATTGTCACAAATATACCATCATGAAGAAAAAACTAATTCTTGTTTTAAAGATTTTGGGTGTGTTGATATTGCTCTTGGGGCTAACGGCTTTCTTTGGATTTCGCTATTTCAACAACACGTTTTTGAAATTTGAAAAGGACTTTGCCGAACGAACTGATTTTGAGGAATTGAGGGCCAACGGCCATACCTATTGGGATAGGAATGGTAATGGAGCATTGGATATCTACGAGGATAATCGCCAATCCATCGAGGCACGGGTAGCTGATGCCCTTTCCCAAATGACTTTGGAGGAAAAGATCCACCTGCTTAAAGGTTCTGGGCTTGCCTCAGCCATGGGACAAAGTGAGCCTGGCGGTATTCCCGGAGCTGTGGGGACCATTGTACCAACACCGCGTTTGGGCCTTCCTACCGTGTACCTTTCCGATGGCCCGGCGGGATTGCGGATTTTGCCCACAAGGGAGGGCGAGGATAGGACCTATTACTGTACCGCCTTTCCGATAGCTACACTTTTGGCCTCCTCTTGGAATGAAGACCTGATATATGAAGTTGGCGATGCTATGGGCAATGAGGCTCTGGAATATGGCATTGATGTGATTTTAGGTCCTGGCGCCAACATCCATAGGCATCCCCTATGTGGGCGAAATTTTGAGTATTTCTCTGAAGACCCTTTGCTTTCTGGATATATGGGGGCCGCTATTATCAATGGCATCGAAAGCCATGGTGTAGGTACTTCAGTTAAACACTATGTGGCCAACAATCAAGAAACGGAACGGTTTTTTAATGACGTTCTTATTTCTGATAGGGCCTTACGTGAGATTTACCTTAAAGGATTCGAGCATATTGTGAAGCGCTCCCAACCGTGGACCATTATGTCTTCTTACAATAAAGTCAATGGTACCTACACTTCCGAAAGTAAATTTTTATTGACGGATGTACTTCGGAACGAATGGGGTTTTGAAGGCTTGGTCATGACGGATTGGTTTGGAGGTAAAAATCCCCCTGCGCAAATCGCTGCTGGCAATGATTTACTGGAGCCTGGAACCAAAAGGCAATGGGATGCCTTGACTGAAGCTGCGGAAAGTGGGGAACTTTCCCAAACGGATATTGACCGGGCCGCCAGTAGAATTTTGACCTTGATTTTCAAAAGCAAGAAAATACAAGACTATGACTACCAAGAGAACCCCGATTTGGAAAAACATGCCGAAATCACAAGAAATTCAGCGGCTGAGGGTATGGTATTGTTAAAAAATCAAGGGGTGTTACCCTTGGAAAATGTTAAAAACGTGGCACTTTTGGGCGTGACCTCTTATGAGTTTATTGCAGGGGGCACGGGATCGGGTGATGTTAATGAAGCCTATACCATTTCCTTGGAGCAAGGCTTGTCCAATGCAGGTTTTGAAATCAACAAAGCGGCTAAGCAAGCCTTTGAGGGGCATAAGACTGCAAATGTCGAAGGCTTCAAAAAACCGGAGGGTATGGACGCGATTTTCAATCCATTCACACCACCAGAAATAAACTACTCGAAGGAGCAGTTGGATGCCATAGTTTCCAGTACGGACGTGGGCATTCTAACGCTAGGGAGAAATGCTGGGGAAGGAGGGGACCGCGTAGAAAAGGATGATTTTCTTTTGACGGATACCGAGCAAGAGATGCTTACTGCCCTCAGTGATGCATTCCATGCGGCAGGTAAAAAATTAATCGTGGTTTTGAATATCGGTGGGGTTATTGAAACCGCTTCCTGGAAAAGTCAATCCGATGCCATTGTGTTGGCTTGGCAAGGTGGACAGGAAGGTGGGAATTCGGTGGCGGATATTCTAAGTGGAAAGGTAAACCCAAGTGGTAAATTACCCATGACCTTCCCGGTTAATTTGAATGATCATGCCTCAAATGCCAATTTTCCTAAAAACCCAAAAATGATGAGCATACAGGGTATGCTCATGGGATTGGTTTTCCCCCCTGAAGAACGGGTGGGAGATGAACGTGTGAGGGATGAGGATTATACCCATTACGATGAGGGCATCTATGTGGGCTATCGTCATTTTGATAAAACCAATAAGGATGTCTCGTATCCTTTCGGATTTGGAATGAGCTATTCTGAATTTGAATATGGCGATATGGAAGTGATGACTGAAAAGGATACCATCAACATCGCGATGACCGTCAAAAACATTGGTGCGGTGGCAGGGAAAGAGGTCGTCCAGATTTATACGGAGAAGGAAAATCCACGTATTGATAGACCCATCCAAGAACTAAAGGCGTTTACAAAAACGCAACTCTTGGAACCTGAAGCCGTGGACAGTATTTCCATTCGAATTCCAGTAAAAGAACTGCGCTATTGGGATGAGCAAACCAATGGCTGGACCTTGGAAAAAGGGGGGTACCAAATCAAAGCGGGAGCTTCTTCGAGGGATATTAGAAAAATAAAGGAAATAGAACTTTAGTAGGAAGAAGGATTAGGAGAAATGTGGGATAAGCATTTCTCCCAATTCCTCAACCACCCTTCCAGCTGGTCTAGAACCGTATTTAAGATTTAAAATAACATGGTTCACCCCATGGCTTTCCAAGTTCTTAAGGTAGGAAATCAAAAAGTCAGAACCCGATTGAAATCCCAAATGGATGGGTTTGGGCATGGCTTTTTGGTCTTCCAACAAATCAATATAAAGGGATTGCATGTAAGGCTTCCAGGATTGTTGCCCCCGTTCCAGGCTATCCATCCAATCTTGTATGCTTTTTTTAAGGAAATCAAAATTTCTGGGATAATACAACCATCCATCGGCATGTTGCGCAATCCAATCCAATTGTTGGCCGGAATGGCCCGTAATGAACATCGGAGTTTTTGCCTCGTACTTGGGTACTAAATCAATTGTACCATTCAGTTGCCCAAAGGAGGAGCCATTCAAAACTGGAAAATGCTTTTGCAATGTCCTGAGATAGTGAAAACTATCCCTGAACAATTCGCTTTTTTTGCCAAGGGCCTTTCCAAAGGCAGGGAATTCGCTGGGTCGATCTCCGGATGCCACACCAAGTAAAATACGTCCTTTTGAAAGTACTTGCAGACTTGCCAGGGACTTGGCGGTATGCACGGGATGACGAAGGGGTAAGATAATGCTTCCGGTGGCCAAGGCTATTTTTTTCGTGTGGTTCATGATATGGGCGATATAGACCCAAGGGTCATAGAGTTGCCCGGCATCCCCAAAAGTGGGGTCATGAAAAGGTACATCTCGGAACCATAGGGCTTTAAATCCCAATTCTTCGGAACGTTTTGCCAAGAACTCTTGGTTTTCCATCTTGGCCAAAGCTCCTTCATAAGCCTCAATTGGAAATACAAGGCCCAAAGAAAGTTTGCCCTGCTTAATTACACGCTCAAATGTACCCATGCCTATAGGGATAAACTGGACAACAACTTTTCGGTGGTCGCTACCAAATCTTTGATTTTTTTGGAATTATAGGCATCAGGATGCGCTTCCGCGAAAGTACCTCTGGAATCCCCTTTATCATTGTCAAAGTAACGGCCACTGA